>JBIKOC010000076.1:0-6724 GCA_044358335.1 Flavobacteriales bacterium
TTTTTTTTGTCTCTTATTGAACGCATCTCGGACGCTTCATCAAGAATTTTAGTTGTTAAATGTTATACCTAAGTGAAAAGTTGAAATGCTAATTATCTAGTAAGATATAAAGACAAAGCCCTGTTGAATGAACAACAGGGCTTTTATATACTTGCAAAGAATGAGATGAATTAAACCATCTTTTCTTTGATACGAGCTTTTTTACCTTTAAGGTCACGGATGTAGAAAATACGTGCACGACGAACAACACCACGTTTATTCACTTCGATTTTATCGATGAATGGTGAGTTATCAGGGAAGATACGCTCAACACCTAAGCTATTTGAAATCTTACGAACTGTGAAAGTGCGTGTAACTCCAGCACCTTTGCGTTGAATAACAACGCCTTGGTATTGCTGAATACGTTCTTTTTCACCTTCCTTGATTTTATAGTGAACGGTGATAGTATCTCCGGCTTTGAAAGCGGGAAGCTCACGTTTTTCGGTAAGCTGACTGGCAATTTGTGAAAGGAAGTCCATTGTGATTTTCCTACGGGTTTCTAAAAAGGAGTGCAATATTAGGGAATAATTTCATTCAAACAGCAAACAAAAGTAAAAATTATTCATCTAATAAATCAGGACGGCGGATTCGGGTTCTTTCGAGGGATTGTTCAAAGCGCCATTTGTCAACAGCAGGAGTGTTTCCACTTAGTAAAATATCTGGCACCTTCCATCCACGATATTCGGCTGGGCGTGTATAAACAGGTGGAGCTAATAAATTATCTTGAAAGGAATCTGTTAAAGCGGAAGTTTCATCATTAAGCACACCTGGAATTAATCGAATAATTGCATCTGCAACAACTGCGGCAGCTAGTTCTCCTCCAGAAAGCACATAATCACCAATTGAAATTTCACGTGTGATAAAATGTTCTCTAACTCGTTCATCAACTCCTTTGTAGTGCCCACACAAGATTGCAATACGCCTTAATGTTGACATTTGGTTGGCTATCGATTGATTAAATCTCTCACCATCAGGTGTCATATAAAGGATTTCATCAAATTTTCCTTTCGATTGAAGATGTTCTATACATCGTACAATTGGATCCATCATCATCACCATTCCGGCTCCGCCTCCGAATGCGTAATCGTCGACACTTTTATGTTTATCGAGTGAATAGTCTCTTAAATTATGAATATGAACTTCAACGATTTCCTTTTGTTGAGCACGTTTCAAAATAGAATGTGCAAAAGGACTTTCGAGAAGTTCGGGTAGGACAGTAATAATGTGAATTTCCATTGCAGGCGAAATTAAGAGATTTAGGAAAGCGATGATTGGGTACAGTTGTCCCCGACCGAGTTTATCTCATTCATTATATTTGTTTGCATTAAGTATGTCCATGAACGAAAATCGTACCCACATAAGCAAGGAAGAAATCCTTGAAATATATCAGAAGCCATTATTGGAATTGGTTTTTGAAGCTGCAGCAGTTCATCGTCAATTCAATGTAGGATCAGAAGTCCAGGTAAGTTCTCTCATCTCCATTAAAACAGGAGGCTGTTCGGAAGATTGCGGATATTGTCCACAGGCTGCTAGATATTCTACCGGATTAGAAGCTCATAAATTAATGAGCGTTGAGCAGGTTACAGAATATGCCAATCGAGCAAAAGAAGGTGGTGCTTCTCGTGTTTGTATGGGAGCAGCTTGGAGAGAAGTTCGAGATAATCGTGATTTTGATCGGGTGATTGAAATGGTTCAAGCAGTGAATTCCATGGATATGGAAGTGTGCTGTACACTAGGAATGATTACCGAGCACCAAGCTCAACGTCTGGCTGATGCTGGCTTGTATGCATATAATCACAACATTGATACCTCAGAAGAGAATTATAGTAATATCATATCAACTCGGAATTTTGATGATCGTTTGAACACGATTAAGAACGTCCGTAAAGCAAATATCACAGTTTGTTCAGGTGGAATTATTGGATTAGGTGAGACTATTGAAGATCGTTGTGGTATGCTTCACACCTTAGTTAACCTTCCTGTTCATCCCGAATCAGTTCCTATTAATGCCTTAGTTGCAGTTGAGGGAACACCGTTGGAAAATCAACCACCTGTTCCAATTTGGGATATGGTTCGTATGATTGCTACTACCCGAATCTTGATGCCAAAAACGATGGTACGCCTCTCAGCTGGTCGTCAACAGATGTCATTAGAAGGACAAGCATTGTGTTTTTTAGCTGGAGCAAATTCCATCTTTACAGGTGAAAAGCTTTTAACTACGCCTAATCCAGAGTATGATACGGATATGGAAATGTTTAAGCTCTTTGGATTAACCCCGAAAGCACCATTTAAGGACAAGAAGAAAATAGAAGTAGAGCATTCGGTTGATTAATTCAACAAATCACGATGTATGAAATTACTAGTTCGACTATTCGTTTTAGGTTTTACATGCATCACTAGTTTCTTGAATGCTCAAGTTGCTCCCGTTTATACTGATCCTTTAAATGTAATTACATCAAAAGATCCGGTATTAATACAGGCGATGGATTTTCTGAGATATGGAGATTCGGAAGGAGCATTAAAGATTTTATTGAAGAATAAGACAGGTTCTGAAAACTCATATGAATCTTTTTTTCTAAAAGGAATTGCTTATCGTCAAACAGGAGATCTAACAAATGCTATTCGCGCTTTTACTCAAACAGTTCATGAGGATGGCTTTTTTCTTCCTGGTTTTTTTGAACGTGGGAATTGTTACTTATACAGACAGAATTTTGGGTTTGCTGTATTTGATTACGATCGGGTTTTATTGTTAGATAGTGCATTTTTGCCAGCCTATAATAATCGAGCTTATGCACGAATTCGTAATTATGGAGAGCAAGGCAATCCTACTCAACAATTAAGATTTGCCAAGGAGGATTTGAATAAGATTATCGAAATTTCTGCTAGTCGTGGGGATAGACCTAGATTTGAGTATTTCTTTAATATTGGATTAATTGATCTTTATTCTTCGGAATATAAACTGGCATCGGAAAGTTTTAGCAGAGCCATTGAAGTCGATCCATCAATTTCTAAAGCCTATTATTTTAGAGGAGCTGCATTATTCTTGGCACGTTCGTATGAATTGGCTGCCATAGATTTTAGGACTTCCGAGGAGATGGGCTTTGTTCATTCAAATACGCCTGAGTTTTTAAGGATTATTGATTTAGTTGAACAATATCAACAAGAACATAAAGAATGAGCCAAGGGAAATTCCCCAGTAAACTTGTTGATAGACTCAAAGAAAGAGAACAATCCGGACTATTCAGGAGCTTAAAGCAAACGGATGATTTGGTTGATTTTTGTTCGAATGATTATCTAGGTCTCTCATCCGATCGATCGATACATGAGCAAGTAAGCCAACTCATTTTAGAACAAAGAAACAGGTTTAATGGATCAACTGGATCACGCTTAATACGTGGTAATACATATCAAGCTGAAGAATTGGAAGCATGGCTGGCGCAATTTCATTTTTCGGAAGCTGCCTTGATATTCAATTCAGGATTTGATGCCAATTTGGGGATTTTCTCTAGTGTGCCTCAGCGTGATGATACCATCTTGTATGACAAATTGATACATGCTTCTATTCATGATGGTATAAGGTTGTCGTATGCTAAGTCATATTCCTTTAAGCACAACGATGTAGAAGATGTAAGGAGACTTATTCGTAAGTCAACAGGGCAAGTTTATATAGCTGTAGAAAGTTTGTATTCGATGGATGGGGATATTGCTCCACTTGTCGATTTGGCCTCATTATGTAAAGAAACAGGCGCATTGTTGATTATTGATGAAGCCCATGCAACAGGTGTTTTTGGTCCTGAGGGTAGAGGTTTGACAATTGATGATTTTATTTTGGAACAATGTATTGCTCGTGTTTACACATTTGGGAAAGCTATCGGGGCTAAAGGAGCCGTTGTAGTTGGATCATTTTCGCTTAAAGCTTTTCTCATCAATTTCGCCCGGTCATTTATCTACACAACAGCTTTACCTATTTATGATTTGTTAAGTGTTCAAGCTGCTTATGATAAATTACTTCAAGAACCAGAACGCCGCGTAAGTCTATTTGAACGAATAAACTTGTATAAAGATTTAACGAAATCGCTGCCAGATTTAAATTTTATTCAAGCAGATGGTCCAATACAAGGAGTTATTTTCGGTTCGAATCAAGAAGCAATTCGAGTTTCTCGATTGATGCAGGAAAGTGGATTGGATATTCGACCTATTCTTTCACCTACAGTGCCGGTTGAAACTGAGCGAATTAGGATTTGTATTCATAGTTTTAACCAAGTGAGTGACATACATCGCTTGTTTGAAGTTTTGCGTAATTCTTAAATGCTTAATATTTTTTTCACATAAACGTTTGTAGAATTCAAAAAACGTCCTACTTTTGCGTTCCCAAATTTTAGAGCCATGGTAAGAACGTATCAGCCCTCGATCCGGAAGAGAAGAAACAAACACGGTTTTCGTGAACGCATGTCGTCCGCTAATGGTCGTCGTGTATTGGCTGCACGTCGTGCCCGCGGCAGAAAGCGTTTAACAGTGTCTAGCGACAAGCTACACAAACGTTAATCTGAACCGATATTTATCCGGAAGCGGCCTTGTGCCGCTTTTTTTTATGTCCTCCAATAAGGGGCAAGGAGTTTTGTTGCTTTGTCGCTTAATAAATTGTGACCAGCTTCAAGTTCAATAATTTGAATGCCTGGAAGAAATTTAAGAGCAGCTTTACGTGTCTTAGTAAATGGGATGACTTTGTCTTTTCTTCCTAAGATACACACTACTGAGATTTTTCCTTTTCTTAAATACTTCTTGATAATACCATATTGAGGAATCGCGAATCTATAAGCCATCCAAGCATCATATAATTGCTGCCTTTTTTGGAGGGTGCTGATTTCGTTTCTATAGAAGTCTGAGACCTTGGTTGGGATAATTTTTAGCCACACTCCCAGTTTTATTAATCCAAATGCAAAGCCGGGAGAATGAATAAAAGTTCTGAACAACGCATTTCCTATGGCATTGTTGGTGAGAAGCCTATAGAGTGTTGAAACAGGAACACCATCAGGCGCTAACAGAATTAATTCACTTATGAGTTCGGGAAACCAACTTGTAAGACTGAGAGATATTCTACCTCCAATTGAGTAACCAACAAGACCTATTTGTTTTTGACCGGTCTTTTCTAAAATGGAATCCATCCAAACCTGAGCGTAATTCTTATCAAATAGAAACCCTTTCTGGAATGAGTCATTGTTTCCATGATAGGCTAAGTCGATGGCTAGGATGCTGTATTTGTCTTTACAAATTTCCGCTAAGTGATGAAAAAGAGAAGCCTGTTGTCCATAACCATGTAAGGCAATCAACCATGTTTTTCCGGTGCCGAAGCGAGTCGCTTTCCATTGAATATCCCCGGCTTGAAATTCCATAGTATGAATTAAAAAATGAAAGTAGTTTAATCTCTAATCATTTCAAATTCTATGAACCCTAGACTGTTTTTGAATTAATACCTTTGAAGGCTTGGAAACGCTATTAACTCTTTTTTACCTGATTTTATTCCTGTTTATTGTCAGGTTTTGGAGAGGCTTTTACTTGCCTGGTCTACCAAATTATTCTGCGGCAGTAATCTATTTTATCAAGTTTGCAGCAGGAGTTTCTTTAGCATGGGTTTATAAAGAGTATTATACTGATCGCTCATCAGCTGATATGTATAAGCTCTTCGATGATTCGAAATTCATGTACGAGGCTTTATTTGATAAGCCAGCTGATTTTTTCAACATGCTCAGTGGCTTAGATAATAATTCACCCTATTTTGATCAGTATTATTTGAAAATGAATAACTGGTATCGTCCATACGACGTGGAAACGGGAATTTATAATGATACAAGAACGCTCATTCGGTTAAATGCATTTGTTCGGGTTTTTTCATTTGGTGTTTATTCAGTTCATATTCTGGTTTGGTGTCTTTTTTCTTTGCTAGGACTAGCGTTGATCTACAGAACCTTTTATCGATTTATACATGAATATCCTTTTTTATTAGCAGGATCCATCTTCTTATTGCCTTCAGTTTTATGTTGGGGATCGGGTGTTTTAAAAGAAGGTGTTGTGTTATTTTTAATGGGTGTTTTTATTTCCGCATTATTCAGATGGACTTTGGTCAATTTTAAATGGAAATATCCACTCATGATAGGATTATCAATCATTGGATTTTATTTGCTCAAAGTATACATCCTTATAGCATTGATTCCAGGAAGTTTAGCATTTGTGTTGAGTAAATTATGGAGATTTAAACGTGTTAGGAGCATATTTGTAGGTTCATTGATTTTAGTTGGGATTACTGGATGTTTCATACAATATATTATTCCATCCATTAATTTACTTGAGTTAATTGCATTCAAGCAACAGGCTATATTACGATTGGCTTATTATACTGATTCCGGAAGTGTACTTGATATTAATCCGCTTGAACCGAATGTTTTCAGCATGTTGAGAAATACTCCTGAAGCGCTGTTCAATGCGGCATTCCGACCAAGTTTGATTGATGCTACTAACATGCTTCAATGGATGTCGGCAATCGAGAATGCATTTATACTCTTGTGTTTTATTTTGAGTGTTGGATTATACAAACCACAGCAAGATTCTATTAAGCGAGCAGCAGCTTGGTTTTGCTTAAGTTTCGTATTCATATTATTTCTGATTATGGGATTAAGTACACCCATTT
>JBIKOC010000065.1:0-7288 GCA_044358335.1 Flavobacteriales bacterium
CTGGACTAACAGCAGGAATTTATGCTCTTCATTTGATTGATAATTTTGGTTGTTTAGCTGATTCCAGTTTCACCATAACCGAACCTGCTCCAATATCTACAACACTTTTCATTCAATCTGCAACGTGTAATCAGGATAATGGAACAATAACCGTTAATGCTCCATCTGGTGGCACTCCTCCATTTGAATATGCGATTGATGGTGGAGTTTATTCTTCAATAGCACAGTTTACAGCATTAAGTATAGGATCACATGCTATTTCGGTAAGAGATGCGAATGGATGTTTGTTTCAGATAAATGGGTCAATTTCCATGTTGAGTTACCCTACTCAATTAATGATGAGTCTAACTGATGCAACTTGTGGTGAAGATAATGGTGTTGTTGCACCGCTTCAAGTAGTTGGAGGTATTGGCCCTTTTCAAATTTGGGTGAATGGAGGCAATATGGGAATTGTATCTGTGCCAGTAACATTTGATTCTTTACCTGCCGGGCCTTTTAATGTTGAATTGGCCGATGCACATGGATGTATGATTGATACCAATGTCACCTTGCAGCAAATAAATGGTCCTGGATCACTTCAGTATACTGTACAACCTGCTAGTTGCGGATTAAACAATGCAGTTGTTACATTGGGAACCATTAACGGTGGAACTCCAGCTTTTGAATACAGTTTTAACGGAAGTCCATTTAGCAATCAAACATCCTATCAACAGCAAGCTAGCGGAATAGTAATGCTTATTGTGCGAGATCAAAATCAATGTATTTTAGATACGCTCATAGATATTACGCTTATTCCTGATGTAGCAATTACTGCTCAGGTGATACAAAATACTCAGTGTTTTAATGGATCTGATGGACAGGCTGTTGCAACAATTCAGTCAGGAACAGCGCCATTTACTTTTCTATGGACTAACAGTGAATCTGATTCGCTAGCCAGTAGTTTAGCTGCTGGCACTTGGGATGTTTATGTAACGGATGCATTAAACTGTCGCGATACTGCTCAAGTAGTTATTTCACAACCAGCTTTATTGACTTTGCAAATAAGCTATCAGAACCCTCGTTGTGCTGTTAGCAATGGTGTAATTCAAGCTGATACTGCTTTTGGTGGCACTACACCCTATCAATATCAACTGAATGGTGGTACACTTCAACAAGCGCATATGTTTACTCAATTAGATGTTGGGTCTTATACGCTGCAAATTGTTGATGCTCATGGATGTACTACCGCTCAACAAGCTCAGCTGGCAATGCCTTCATATCCTACTTTCATGACTCTTCAAAGTCAGGATGCTGTTTGTTCTCAAGCAAATGGTAATGCCCGTTTATTAGGTGTACAAGGAGGGATTGCTCCATTCCAGGTTCAATGGATTGATTCCAGTTTCATCACCATAAGCGATTATCCTGTTGTTCGTTCCAATTTGGATGCAGGAAATTATCCTCTTATTGTTCGGGATGCGAATGGTTGTTTAGTTGATTCGATAGTTGTATTACAACAATTTCCTGGTCCAGATCTAATGCAATTCACAGTCGATTCGTCTACGTGTGATATAGCCAATGGACAACTTGCGATTCTTCAAGTGAACGGTGGTTCTCCAGGATATCAGTATAGTTTTAACGGAGGTGCTTTTGGATCTCAGCTTACCTATTCGAATCTAGCACCTGATTTATATTCTATTCAAGTACGCGATGCAAATGGGTGTTTATTAGATTCGGTTACGACCATTACAGCTATTCCAAATGTTCAAATTTCACCGTTTATTACTCATCCTGTTACCTGTTTTGGATATAGCGATGGTGCGCTTCAAGCTGATGTTCAGGCTGGGACTTTGCCTTATGCTATCACTTGGTTAAATGGACCAACTGGAGCATCGCTCGACAGTATTCCGGCTGGAACATATCAGGTAAATGTTACAGATGGAAATGGTTGCATTCAAACTTCATCCATTGTGCTCACTCAGCCCAATCCAGTAGTTATCGACGTTACTGGTCCTTCGTATGTGTGTGAAAATGATGAAGCTCACCTAATTGCTCAAGCTTCGGGAGGTACCAGCCACATAGAAGTAACTTGGCCAGCATTTAATTTTCAAGGTGATACATTAATAGATACACCAACAGCAACACGAACTTATTCAGCTGTTGCCACTGATGTGCTAGGATGTGCAGC
Source organism: Flavobacteriales bacterium (assembly GCA_044358335.1). Taxonomy (GTDB): domain Bacteria; phylum Bacteroidota; class Bacteroidia; order M30B66; family M30B66; genus CALQRR01. Next base: position 2,165 of record JBIKOC010000065.1, read on the forward strand.
AAACGATTCTCAGCAGGTAACCTTACGTCTTCGTCCTCAAGGAAACATTACTACTGATGTAGCCGAAGGTTGCAGTCCATTATGTGTGAATTTTGAAGTGAACTCGACCAGTTCGGCAACAATACAATCTTTCAATTGGACTTTCTCAAATGGAAGTGAAGGAGTAAATACAATTCAGAAGATATGTTTCACCGAAAGTGGTTTGCAAGATGTTTCGGTTGTTTTAACCGATGAGTTTGGTTGTACAGCCACACTTTCGGCTCCAGGAGCAGTTACAGTTTATGGATTGCCTGATGCACGCTTTAGTTACAGTCCCGATAATGCTAATATACAGAATCCACAGTATCAGTTTATCAACGAAAGTATTTTAGCTAATACTTATTTATGGACTTTCGGCGACGGACAAACATCCACATTAGAATCACCACTTCATACGTTTCCTGATACAGGACAGTTTACAGCTTGCTTGCGTGTTACGACTTCGCATGGATGCGTGGATCAAATTTGTAAGAAGGTTGAGATTGATCCTTTTTCCACCATTTTCGCTCCGAATGCTTTTACTCCGAATGGTGATGGAAACAACGAGGTATTCATGATTCGTGTAACCTACGCAACGAAGTTCTTATTGGAGATTTTCGATCGTTGGGGAGAACTTATTTATGAAGGAAGCGATCCACTTGAAGGTTGGGATGGAACCTATATGGGTAACCGAGTTCAAGAAGATGTTTACGTGTGGAGAGCAACCATTACGAACTCCGAACATATTGCTAAACAACTAATTGGTCGGGTCACCTTGATCGATTAAGCACATAAAAAAAGCCCGATTTAATACCGGGCTTTCTATTTATAAGAAAAAATTAGCCATTGGCGATTTTCAGATGCACCAATTGAAGAATACTAGCTTCTTGTTGATTAACATCTTGTACGATGGTTTCGCATGAGCTGAGCGTTTGCTCTACAAATGCTTTATCCTCATATCCGGCACAGTTAATTTTTACGTTTAGCCAAGCACCCATTACTGCAGTTCGAGCACATAATGCTCCCACACCAGCATCCGAAACTGAATTTGGATTTCCTTGATCAGCCATTTGGTGTATGATTGTAAGTGTTGAAGCGCTGAGTTGCATTACTTTATAAGGAACTTCAATCGCATACCGAGTGGCTTCTTGAATGGCAGCTTTACGAGTCGCTTTTTCTTCAGGACTAACGTTTGCCAATCCAAATGCATCCATGATTCGGTTGAAGGCGCGCGTGTCTTCATCAACCATACGAATGAGTTGTTTTTTGAGTTCTTCGGCTTCGTTTGCAACATCCGAAAATTCTTTCCAACGTGCATCCCAACCACGTTTATGTGAGCTAAGATTGGCGACCATTCCTGCCAATGCGATTCCTAAAGCACCCACATAAGCTGAGATAGATCCGCCTCCTGGAGCTGGTGATTCGGAAGATGTTTCATCGGCAAAAGCTTTCAAACTCATGCTTACTAACTTCTCTTCGGAAGCATCGCGTAGCAGATATTCGATAACACGTTTTTCGGGTTCGAATGGACCGAGCTCATCGAGCCCCATCGATTTCACGGCAATTTTGATGAGTTCTGTTTCGGAAACACCTGTTGAACGTTGTTGTTTTTCAAGGAAATAACGACCTGCATCTAACAAACAACTTAGGGGCAGCAAACCAACTAATTCAGAACCGGTAACTCGAATTCCGCGGGAGTCGGCTTTCTTACACACTTCGTCGAATGCAATATGTACAGGAGTTACGCGAATATTGGTCAGGTTCATGGAGATTTGAGCCACTCCATATTCTTCAATAAACCAACCGATTGCTTTAACTGATTTAAGGCTTCCTGGTATGTGAACTTGATTGCCTTGTTCGTCTTTAACAATTTTACCTGTAACTGGATCACCTTCCCGTTTCACACGGCCACGTTCACGAACATCGAAAGCGATGGAATTAGCTCTTCTAACTGATGTGGTGTTGAGGTTGACGTTAAAAGCAATGAGGAAATCGCGTGCGCCAATCACACTAGCACCGGCACGTTCGTTCATAACAGTAGGACCAAAATCGGGCTTCCATTCGGGTTGCGTGATTTTCTTGAAAAAACCTTCGTACTCACCAGCACGTATTTCGCTGAGGTTGTTTCGTCCGGGAATAACTGCTGCAGATTCGTATAGATAAACCGGAATATTCAACTCCTCGCCCACACGTTTTCCGAGCTTCCGAGCATATTCGGCGGTTTCCTCCATGCTAATTCCCGAGATAGGAATAAGTGGACATACATCGGTTGCGCCCATTCGAGGATGTTCGCCTGTATGTTTGCTCATATCGATAAGCTCGGAAGCTTTCTTGATTGCTTGAAATGCAGCTTCAATAACCTGTGCAGGCGTTCCTACAAATGTGACAACCGTACGATTGGTTGCTTTTCCCGGATCTACGTTGAGTAAACGAACGCCTTCGATGGCTTCAATTTCGTCGGTTATTTGTTTGATGATTTGGAGATTGTTCCCTTCGGAGAAATTAGGAACGCATTCGATAAGTTGTTGCACGATGAAGTTTTTAGAATTACGAATGATCAATTACGAATTACGAATTGGAAATTCTTAAGTACGAAATTGGAACAAAAGAACGGGAAAAATGGATAGAATTAGAAGATCGATATTGGAAAAACGAATGCTACATATAGCTGTGAGCGGCAACGATTGAAGCCGGCATCCCTGATGAGCTTGCGAAGAAGGATTTAGGCGTAAAACGTGTTCTGCCGCCCAATTCGATTTTATACTTTTCGAAATAATCCTTTTAAGGCGTCGCCTTTTCCTGTCCAAGTTAGCATCCCGTTGATTGCTTTTTTTGTCAAGCCAAGTAATGGATTGGATTCAAAACGGTTGCGGAGTTTTTCGTCTTGGGTATTTTCGGATATGAATTCGGTTCCTTCGTTATTACTGCTTGTTGCTGCAGGTGCTGGAGCAGGTTTACGGCTGGTAATGAAGCGTGTAATGCTGATGCCGGTAGTTTGAATGTAGCGTTTATGCAAGTTATTTGCCTTCATCAACCGATTGAGAGTCGAAGGAGTGTAATAGGAGAGGTGTTCGGGCCAACAAATGACATTGTATTTTTCGCCTAAGTGGTAGCGAAGCAGGGAGTTGAAATTTGGGGTTGTAACGTAAAACAAGCCGCCTTTTCGAAGCAAACTGCTGATATTATTGATTTCGCTTTGCGGATTATTGATGTGCTCAATTACTTCGAAAGAGGTGATAACATCGAAACTTTCGGGTTGATAATTAGCGGGATCGAGCACACCTTGATTCATTTGAATGCCCTTAGATTGGCAAATTCGAATGGCTTCATCGGTGTATTCGGTGCCATAAACTTCCCAACCACGTTTCTTAGCTACTTCGAGAAAATAGCCAATTCCACAACCTACATCTAGTAATCGATTGGTTTTACGAACCGGTTCAAACTGATCTAAGATTTCGTTGTAACGTTTGATAGTAATCGGACTGAGGTAATCGTTTCGTCCGTATCCTTCGTAATAAGTGATTAGCTCCTGATTCGTTGGAATACGAGCAGAAAATATGAATCCACAGTTTGTGCATTGCGTGAGAAAAGCTTTTTCGAAACCTTTAAGCGGTTTAAGCTTTGTCGAATTGCAAATCAAGCATTCAGTGTGGAGTGAAGAACTTTTCATACTTGGCAAATATGCTTATAAGAAGTGAGAAGCAATAATTACATGAAAATATTTAGGGGAGATTATTTTTAATTATGGCTTTATAATCGAAAAGTGGATTCTCTTTGATGATAGAAGCAAGAAAAGAATCCAGCCCATCTAATCCATTCTGAGTGAATAGCTTAGGGTGGGAGACAAAATGAATAAATGGATTGGAATGAAAGAATTTTGTGTAAGCACGAGCAAGTTCAGGATTTAATAGTTCTACTGAAAAAGTTTGATCGTTCAATAGATATTGGTTTAGCAATCCTTTGTTCTTATGTGCAATGATATTGCCTGATCCGCTACCATCGCCCATTCTTTTAAAATTAGGCTTTTCTTTATTTCTTCTGTAATAAATTGAATTTCGAATCTTAGAAATCCCTTTTAATTGGAAGCTATTAACGCTAATCTCCGTGAACGCGCCCGAATCATCTATTTGAAGAGGATTATCGTTAAAGCGGTATATAAATTTGGAAGGTGGATTAGAAAAATCAAATGAATATAATCCCTGAAATCCAGTGCTTCTATATTCGCGCATCACACTAAAATCAATAAGAATCTTGTGGTCTTGGAAAATAGGTGCAAATAGAGAAAAAGGTTGGCAATAAAATCCACCCGCTCTGTAGGTTAAGTCATGATCCCTATCCAGAAAAGGTTGAAGGATACGAACTGAATTAGCTACAACATTATTTATTTCTTCTAAATTCAAATTAGCTAGGGCAAATCTTGTTTTATTTTCCCCGTTCCAATTATTCAATTGATTATTGTAACTAGCATCAAGCCAATGTGGATGGATGTGGATTCCTACTGTATGCCCTTGATCTACAATCGTTTCAAGTTGTTTGTAAATTAATTTTAAATCGGATTTACATTGGGCTGAATTTTCTTGTTCAAGTCGATATAGATAAAGCGTATCGACGAAAAAAACGCTCGTTGCTTGATAAGTCTTAAGAATTTCTAAGACTAATTGAGTCGGCTTAATTAAGCAATTTTCTACGGTACCGCTTTTTGTACCTAAAAACAGCTCATAATCGAAAGTGAGCAAAACTTCTTTAGGCCTCATCGGATTTTATTTTTTAATTTAATGAGCGATTGAAAAATGGTGTATTTAACTGATAGTATGATGTTAAAATGGAATCCTTCTTCAATTTTCGCCCCGAATTTTGTTTTGAAATCTTGAATGGATTGAAATTTATCGTTAGCGTCAAGATTGAAACGATAGCCACCTAAATTGTATGTTTCAACTTGTTTTTCTTTTAAGAACTTCATGATATTCCAATGAAGGAATTTTTGTGAACCATTATGAGTAGTTCGATTTTCTGCTTTCGCTCCAATAAAATAATATCCTTTGAAGCGGTCATAAAGTAACAATACACCACCTTCCCATATTCCTTCCCCATTAACAACTGAAATTA
>JBIKOC010000066.1:0-7280 GCA_044358335.1 Flavobacteriales bacterium
TCCCCATTAAAACTGAGGAAATAGAACATTGTGCCGTTATTAAGCACATAAGCGTAAGCTCCTGTTGTGTGGCAATAAATGTAAGTTTGATTGTAGATGTTCACACGAACCTCCCATTTAACCTGGGTTTTAGTTTTCCCTTCCTCTACATCAAACTTCAAAACCTGTCCCGGAACAAATCCAAATGCATCTTTCAAAAGCGGATTTATTTCGATGTTCTGTATGATATCATCCTTCTTGGGAATTTCAAAACAAATCAATCGATTTTGATTGGATTCTTCTCTCAAATAATAACTCATTGGCCAACTTAACGTGGGCGAACCAACATAAGGTGTGCTTTGCAACTGAAAGTGAATATGGGGCGATGGAGAACGTCCCGAATTTCCAAGTAAAGCTAGAATATCACCTTTACGCACATAATCACCTAAGGAAACGCGAAAGGAGCCCATGTGCAAATGCGACAGTTGCGAAAACAAATGTTCCCCATGTTTAATGACGATACTGTTTCCCCAATTACTGTCAATATTCACATTACCCGGTTGGTTATCCTCAATGTTTGCATGAATATCCACCACAAGTCCATCAGCAGGAGCTAAAACGGGTTTTTGAAACGAGTAATAATCTTTCAAATCAAGTCCATTATTCATGTATTCATTTCCTTCTTCATCGAGCACACTAAAATCTAATGCATGACGCCAATCTTTCTTATGCGTGTGTTCGCCATCGTGTCCTTGAGTGACAGTCCACTTACCAAAAAAAGGTAGTTGCATAAGAACCAGGGTAGAGTTCCGGAAGCGCTCTAATCCTGTGGAAAAGCTATACAAGTTGTTCTCAGGAGAATAATGTTGAATTCCAGTTAGGTGAATAAATCGTGGCCAAGTTCTCATCCGCAGTAAATAGAGGAAAAGAACCACCATGATGTTGAATGGCATGGAATACAAGGGTAGCTGAACTACTAAAAGCGCCACAGCAATTCCGCTATTAAGAACAGCAATCAGAGGAGTAATTATCGTTACTGTAAGGAAAGACCATTTGCTAGGAATGAGAAAAAATCCTCCAATAGCTATAGCACTCAGGATAAAATTGAAACCGATGTAGCTATAAGTTAATTGGTTGATGTCGCCTCCTACAAATGAATAAAACAGATATCCTGTATAAAAACCAAGGAGTGAAAGTGTAAAGGCAATGCGCGAATAAATGAGCAAAGCAATCGCTGCAACCACCCCTACAATGAGGTTATACTGAAAAAACACTGCCCCAAGTGACCGAAAGTAAACTCCAAACTGAAAAGGCAACTGGTAGTTTTCGATAGTCATCATTACATCGACAAACTGCTGACCGCCAATTTTGAAAAGTTCGTTGTAGTTGTATATGCCCCGCTCGCTTAGTTCAAGTGCATCGTACGATCTAGCAGCAAGTAAAATCAGCCAAATCGTGAAGATAAAGGGGAAACTTAGAAAGGGTAATCCTTTAACCGAGAAAACACCATAAAGCCACACGGTTAAAAGCAAACAGAGCAACGAAGCCAGAAATAAAATAGCTAGAAATGGAAAGTTAAACGTGTAGTAAACACCTAAACATAAACCAACCGATAAGCTATTGAAGCTGTATATACCCGTTCTAATAAAGGTATGATCCAAGCCGAGAACTCGTGAAGCAATTTGGGTAATTATAACAGCAGTAAGTCCACTAAGTCCAGCCGAGAAATCGACAAACGTAACGAGCAAGAGCAAAATGGCGAGCGCACGTTTTTGGGAAAAGAATACTTGAGCATAGCTCATCAGCACACCTTCGCCAAAGTCTTTAAGTGATCTTCCCCAATTTGTTTCAGGCGCTATGGCCATAAGCTAATTAGAGTTTGAATGATTTAAGATGAGCAGGCATTTCTTCCATAGCATTCAAATCATCTACTGTTTCTTTTCGTCTGATAATATGCGATTTGCCTTCCATGTCGATGAGTACAACATTCGGTCTCATGGCTATAAATTGCATCCACTGTGTCATATTATACGCCCCAACAGTATGAACAACCACGTGATCACCTTTTTTAAGCGGAGGTAAAGTTACGTTTTCCCTTAGCACGTCGATGTTCATACAAAGTGGTCCATACATAACTGCATTTTCGGTGTGATGTCCGGATGCTTCAACCGGAGAAACTCGGTGATCATACCAAAAAGAAGTGAATAATAAATTCACACCCATATCCATCACCAAAGCTCTTCTCCCATCCGAAAGTCTTTTGTTCGCGATGACTGAACCAGCCAAGTATCCAGCTTCATCAATCAAAGCTCGCCCCGATTCGAGAATGAGCATTGGAAGATCATCTTTTGTAAAGCCAGCATTGAGAAGCGTGGTACAAATTGCCTCTGCATAATCATCAAAGCTTGGAATCACATCACTTCCCGGCAAAAAAGAACCTTTTAAGGTATTACGCGAAGCGAATCCTCCACCTAAATCGATGTATTCAATATTCTTTTTGTGTTGATTTTTTAGCCCAAGAGCTAAATCTGCCAGTTTGTTAGCCGCAACAGCATACGCATTCGGCGAAAGCATGAATGTTCCAATGTGAGCATGCAAACCAACCAAATCCATTTTATCTGTTAGGATGATTTTATTGATAGCATCCCAGGCTTGTCCGTTTTCGTAGTTAAATCCAAATCGATCCCACATCGGATAAATGCCTGTGTCCATATTTACACGAATGGCAACACGTGGGCGTTTCTTAAGTTGATTCGACAACTCTATTATTAAGTAAAGCTCATCGAGGTGATCGATGTGAATGAGTGATTCGTTTTCAATGGCGAGACGTAAATCATCTTCGGTTTTTTCGGGACCATTAAAAATGATGTTCTTTCCTTTTACACCATTTCCAAGTGCTTTTTTGTATTCGAAAATTGAAACTACTTCAGCCCAAGAACCTTCCTGATGAAAGATGTTGCAAACGGCATTGATGTAATTGGTTTTATACGACCAAGCGAATTGCACTTTGGGATAACGTGAAGTAAAAGCACGACGCGCATCACGATACGTATTGCGGATTTTAGGTTCCGATAGTATGAATACCGGAGAACCATATTGAGCAATCAGCTCTTTTACCGATACACCATCAATGGTGCTTACTGGTTCGTGAAGGGATCTTGTTCCAAATTTATTGCTCACACCTGCATTAAGCGAAGTGATGATTGGACGTTCGTATCTTAATTTAGTCATAACTCAATTTTATAATTCACCTGTGGTAGAAATCTTTTGAAAGTCGGAAAGCGTAACGATGTTATCCCAAGAATAACGCACAAATAACTTCCCTACATCATACTGTGTAAAGGGCTCCACATCTTCACCAAAGGCAAGTCGAACTGCAGCTGCAGGCATATTCTGTCCACAAGCAACGGGTAAATACACCCAAGCTGGGAAACGTGGATTGATTTCAACGATGAATAGTTTGCCCTCTTTGTCTTTGATGAGTTCGAGCTCCATTCCACCTCGCCATTTATTAGCAGCGATGAGTTTATGAGTCATCTCGAGGAGTTTAGGTTCGTCGAGCGTAATTCCTGCCCAAGCTTTTCCTTTATCGGTGATGAATTGTTTTCGCATAGGAACGGCACCAATCGTATTTCCTTTCCCATCGCCCAAGGCTGTTACATTGTATTCATTCCCGTAAACGAACTGCTGGAAAATAATGGGAAGTCCCCATTTAGATTGAAGCTTATTGAAATACGAATACACCTGTTCGATGTTATAAGCAATGTAGGCTTCGTAGAATTTACCTTTCACCACAACTGGAAATTCAAACTGTTGAAGAACAGCAGGGACTTCATTTACCGAGCCTACAGTAACCGAAAGAGGAACATTGAGTCCGTATTTAACGCCAAATTCCGAAAGGCGATATTTATGACGTTCCTCAAATTGATCTAGCGTAGGAAGGAAGGTTTTAATTCCCATCTGTTCGAGCTGAGGAGCGAGTTTCATGAAGGTGAAAAGCTCTGCATCGAAATTGGGGAAGATAAAATCGAGTTTTTCTTGCTGATGAATATATTCTAAACGAAGCAGCAGATTGTCGGAACCTTCGGATGGAAATGGAACGGAGTAACTTTTATCCACCAAATCGTGCATATACAATCCGGGTTCAAGATGATCATAGGATATTCCAATGATACGAACATCTTTTCCTTTCCAATCGCGGAGCGCACGAATGACTGGAATTCCGGGGCCTGGGTTATCGGTATTGTTTAATCCCGAAACGGCAATGGTGAGTTGTTGCTTCATAGTTTCTCGGCCAATTGCTGACTCAATAAAACCTGAACAAACTCATACAAATCGCGATCAATCGTTTGCGTATCCACTTCATATCTATCTTCTAACGATTGAATAATTTCCTCTGAGGTTTTATTCTCTTTCATTAGCTGGATTATTTCAACCCCAATTGGATTGACAGAATAAGAATCCCCGGTGCTGGAATCGAAAACGAAGCCGTTATCGCTCACCGCAATATTGCTTTTTAGTCGGATATTCATAAGATATTGGGTTAGGCCCTTTCGGGAAATGTGTGTTCTTGACCGAACGTTTTACAAGAAGTTTAATGTCCGATAAAACTTTATGGAACTATAACCTTTAGTGACAAAGGTATCATCCTGAAATTCAGTTCGGTATTATCTGATTCTGGTTCTCCATCAATGTTGATTGGACCAGCCTGTTTTCGAATTAGTCGGACTGATGTAGCTGAATATTGTTCTACATCCTTAGCCAAATCTATCGTTCCACGGAATAGTCGCCAAGCTAAACCGGGAGCATTTGCCCAAGTACATTTTTTCAAAACGGTGACATGAAAACGTCCATCCGTCATTAAAGCAGCTGGAGCAATGAAAGCATTATTTCCGTATTGTGGTCCATTGCACACCGTGATTAAGAACGCATCTGTCTCAAATTGTTCCTCATCTAATTGAATACGATAATGTTGAGGTTTGTATTGATTGAATTCTCGTAATACGATGTTGACATACGAAAAGAATCCTCGGCTTTGGGAATGTTGAAATTTGTTGGCGATATGAGCGTCAAATCCGGCACCGGATAGATTTATGAAGGGTTTTTCATTAATCGTTCCTGTATCAATCAATACCGTTTTACGCGATTGGATAATTTTAATTGCACGTTCAATTTCAAATGGTAATCCCAAGCTTCGGGCAAATCCATTTCCTGAACCCATAGGAATGATACCCAAGACAGTTGATGAATGGAGTAGTTGAGCACCAATTAAATTAATTGTTCCGTCGCCACCAACTGCAACAACCGTTTCCAATTGCTTTTCAACAGCATCTTTTGCTTGTAATCTTGTTTCTTCGGGTGAGGAACTAAAACAAATTTCAGCTTGAATATTCAGCTTAATACATACTTGCTCAATTTGCTGAGGAATATGCGTCTTGTTTTTTCCTCCCGAAATGGGATTGATGATAAAACGAACGATACTTTTCACGCGTTTCGATTCGAAAACTGCTGTTGAATTACTTCTCTGAGTTCTTCGTTCATTCGACCATTACCAGCTAAGAGCTCTTTGCCAAATAGGTACTTGTTTCCACCAGAATAATCACTTACTGCACCACCGGCTTGTTGAACGATTAATGTTCCGGCAGCCACGTCCCACGGACTTAATCCATATTCATAAAATGCTTCAAAACGACCACAAGCCACATAAGCTAAATCGAGTGCAGCTGAACCTAATCGACGAACACCGTGCGATTTTGTAAGCAGATGCATAAAAAGGCGCATCCATTCTTCTAATCGACCTTCATCTTTATAAGGAAAACCTGTAACAATTAGAGAATCCTTTAAAAGACTTCTGTCCGAAACACGAATTGGTTTGCCATTTAAATAGGCATTTCCTCCTGCAACTGCGTGGAAACATTCATCATGGCTAATCTCATAAACAACACCCAAAATAACACGTTCGTCATGCATCAAAGCGATGCTAATGCAAAACATGGGTAATCCGTGAATGAAGTTGGTGGTGCCATCTATCGGATCTATCACCCAACGATAGGGCTTGTCTTCTTGGGCAATTGTTTTTTCTTCGGTGATAAATCCAGCTTCAGGAAAGAGACTGCTTAATTCGCTCACCAGCAATGTTTCGGAGGCTTTGTCCACGTATGTAACAAAGTCGTTCAAACCTTTCGATTCAATGCTATTTCCGGTTAGTCTTTTTTGTTCGAGTAGGATAAATTTTCCTACTTCACGACTAACGGAGCAAACCTCGTTGCAAAGTGATTCAAGATCTTCAGGCAGTTGCATGGGATTTATCTTTAGCTAGTTTTTGAGAATACCAGATTCCCACTATACCCAAAATCATGAGTGTTGTGGAAATGATTTGAGCTTGGGTGATGCCCATTCCCATAATGTGATATTGCGTGTTTACTCGAATCGACTCGATAAGGAAACGTTCAGCTCCATTTAAAATGAGGTAAATACTAAAGAGTAAGCCCGGAGTTTGAATGCGTTTGCGAATCATCCAAAGAACTCCAAAAAGGACAATGGCCATGAGTGTTTCATAAAAGGAAGTAGGGTAAACTGCCTCAGGCAATTCGTGGCACCATCTTCCTACACAGCCTGGGATTGGTATTCCTTCATTGTTTACGTTATGAGGAAATTTAAACGACCACATCCAATCGGGTAAAGCACTCATCCAACCTGGTTTAGGATTGTTGTTTACAATTCCCCAATCACCATCACCCGACATCATACAGCCAATTCGACCAACGCCATAGGAAAGCATCAATGCAGGAGCCGCAGCATCGGTGAGATGTAATGCTGGTAAGCCGTTTTTCAAACCATAACGAATGATTAAAATAGCAGCAACGATTAATCCTCCGTAAAAAGTTAAACCCGAGAAAGAAAGCAAGGCTCCAATTGGATCTGCCATAAACTCGGAAGGATTTTCAAGGTTGTGAAAAATTTTAGCACCTAATAAGCCACCCACAACACCTAATAGAATGATGTTACCTACATGATCTTCAGCCTTTAAGGGCATCTGAACAGTCGCACGTTTTTGTTTTTTCTGAGTCTCACTTTCACGATATCGCCAGTAAATCATGGCTGCAGCTACTAACAAGCCACCTACAAAATTTCCTTTCCCAGATAATAAAGTGGATTGAGGATCGTCAACAAATTCGCTGTAGTTGAGAATCATGAAAAAGGCTTTGAATCCGATTAAGAATCCTATGATTCCAGCAATTACATAATCGTATGTTGCAGCTTCTTTTCCAGTTTCAACTTTTCTAAAACTAGGTTTGAAT
>JBIKOC010000067.1:0-7269 GCA_044358335.1 Flavobacteriales bacterium
AATTATCAAATAGAGCTGCACTTTATCGAACTTTGATCGTGCATACAAGCAATTAGTTTACTGAACGTGTTTGTGCAATAAAGCTGATTTGTTTGCAACATGCTGGCTTAGCCCCGAAGGGGTTTACGGTAGAGCGGATACCCCTGAAAGGCGTATGAGCGATGACGCGGCACTGGCCTTTTTCAGGACAGGGCAAGCCCCAAAAAGCCGCTAAAATTTCAGCGGAATTATTCAGCCGAGTATTTTTCGATGCGCAAACCCATTTCCATAATCATAGGAAGGGCTGGAGTTCGCATGGCTTGTTCGATGGTGAAGGTGTATTTTCCTTTGAGTGGAAAACGGATGTTTTGTTTGAATTGAATTTGGCTGTCCCACAAATCGCCGAGGCCGGAACCGCTCCATTTACCATCGGGATTTTGAAGGATAAACTCAATGGTGTCGCGGGCTGCCTTTCCGTTAGGGAAATCGGTTTTGAGGAACACGAATAGATTGCTGAAGGGATAACCTTCGGCGTGGCGGATGTTCATGAGGAAATTGTGACCGCTCAACGTATCGTCGATTGTAACTTCGAAACGAACAGGCTGATCAGCTTTCCAGATATTTTCAGGAATAGGCGTGTTTTCTTCGAATACCCGTTGCTTATCGCAAGAGCTACTGAATACCACCAAAAGCATGAATAGGAATAGCTCAGGCTTCGGGAGTCTGTGGCGGCTTAGGAGGGCGCGGACCATGATTCGGACGTTTGTTATTATTGGGGTTATTCGGGCGCGGTTGTGGCGGACGATTTTGCTGATTAGGTGGGTTTGTTTGTGGTGGCCGTTGAACCTGAGGGCGATTTTGTTGATTTGCCTGATTCGGTTGTGGCGGACGTTGAACTTGTGGACGGTTGGGTTGAATAGGACGTTGAACCTGCTCAGGAGCTGATGTTTCTGTTGCAGCTTCACTAACTGGAGATCCTTCTGAGATGGAATTAAAACCGGAACTTGGTTTTTTCTTCTTCTTCTTCTTTTTACGTTTCTCGCTATCGAAACGCGTGAGGCTGTCCTGCCCAACTACATTGTCGTAATCGAGCTCCTTCACCACTTTTGGAATTTCTTTTTCGCTCAATAGCACATCGGGTTTTTCTCCATTTTTGTTGAGTTCCATGATGTGTTTTACCCGACTGATTGGCACAGCAATAAAATTCCCAGGATCATCTACATAAGCGTAGTACATAACACGTTTGAAGATGTCGGTTTTTTGGTGAAATGCGCCTGCTTTTTTGGTTTCGAGGCGAGGTGTTCCCTCTGGAAAATCTTTGATGGCATCGAGATAAGAATCGAGCTCATAATTCAAACAACACTTTAGTTTACCGCATTGTCCAGCTAACTTTTGTGGGTTGAGTGATAATTGCTGATAGCGAGCCGCACTGGTATTTACGGAACGAAAATCGCGCAGCCAAGTAGAGCAACACAGTTCCCGACCGCAAGAGCCAATACCACCTAAACGAGAGCTTTCTTGGCGTGAACCAATTTGGCGCATCTCGATTCTGATTTTGAATTCTTCGGCCAAGTGGCGAATCAGTTCCCGAAAATCAACTCGGTCTTCGGCCGTGTAATAGAAAATCGCTTTGGTTCCATCGCCTTGGTATTCCACATCGCTGATTTTCATGTTCAGCTTGAGTTCTACAGCAATAGCACGGGCGCGCATCATGGTGGTTTGCTCCTTTTCTACGGATGCTTCCCATTTCTCCATATCGACCGGACGAGCCTTGCGGTATACGGCTTTGAATAATCCATCGGCTGGAATACCCAGTTTTTTCAATTGCAAGCGAACGAGTTCACCTGTCATCGAAACCATTCCGATATCGTGACCTGGAGAGGCTTCCACCGCAATGGCCTCGCCTACTACTAAACCGCTTACTTCTCCTATTCGGAAATATTCTTTACGGCTGTTTTTAAACCGTACTTCTACAATATCGTATGGTGCTTTCCCATCGGGAAGTTCCATATTGGAGAGCCAGTCGAACACGGGTAGTTTATCACAACCACCTGCGCCGCAAGCTCCGTTATTTTTACATCCGGCCGGCAATCCGCCTCTTCCAGAAGAGCAACTTGTACATCCCATTCTACCTCAGGTCTTATATAAAAAGCAGATCAATCGTTTGCAGGCTATCCAAGATTCAACACTTAGCCTATCGAGATCCGATGCGACAAATCTGGCGAAAAAAAGTGAAAGTCCGTCAATCAAGACGGGTTAGATACGCGCGACTTTTCTTTTCTAAATACATCCGAGATAAGAAGCGAGGTATCGAAGAAGACGGTTTTTGAGTGACCATTGCGTTCAATGTGTGCGCTGGCTTCATTGATATGATTGCTTATGACGCCGTAATTGCCCGGGTGAAAAAAGCGGCTGAACTTGGTCAAAAAGTTCCGTTCGCCTTCAGTAAGTCGATTAAGTTGCGGTTGATGATTCATCAGTAAAGTTTGACGAATCATGTAAAGTGCATAGGCGAAAAATCCCTTCTGCCATTCGCGACCTTCCTTGGCGAACTGCTCGGTGATGCGTAATAAATCGCCCACTTGAAAACCGTAACAATAGAGCATCCAGTTTCTAAACAATTCGAGTTGCTGGTCTGCTTCATCGCTATTTTCAAGCATCCAGCGAGCTTGAGCTAGATTTCCCTCTGCCACTTCAGAAGCCATCATGCAGCGGTCGAGCGGTAAACCCGAACGTTGATGCAGAATTGCAGCAGCCTCACTTGCCGTGTATGCAGGTACTTTGAACAATTGCGTACGTGAAATGATGGTCGTAAGCAATTCGTCGGGATGTTGAGAGATGAGAAAGAGAATCGTTTTTTCGGGTGGTTCCTCAAGTGTTTTGAGGATGCGATTAGCACCTTCGACTCGCATTTTTTCGGGTAACCAAATGAGCATGAATTTATATTCCGATTCGAATGACTTAAACGTTAAACGCTTGATGATTTCGTTGGCTTCGTAATTCGAAATGAAGGGCTGTTTGTTTCCTATGTCGATGGCATCTACCCATTGATCAATGCCGAGGTAAGGATCTTTGAGTAATTCGGCACGCCAGAGTTCGAGAAAAGGATGAGTATGTAGTTCTTTGGTGTCTTTCTCCCAGTTCACAGGAACCGAAAAATGCAAATCGGGATGTGCCAGTTTGCGAAATTTTACACAAGAACCGCAAGAACCGCAACTATCAATAGCTGACGGGTTTTCGCAAGCTACAAACTGAGCAAAAGCAATGGCTAAAGGCAATGCCGCAGAACCTTCTGGCCCAGCAAATAGCTGAGCATGAGGAATGCGATTCTCGTGAACGCTGTGTAAGAGACGTTGCTTGAGGTTATCATGACCGGGTATCTCGGCAAACTGCATGGGGCGAAAGTACGGAAAAAGGCTTGGGAAGGAATATTTCTAGTACGAGGCTAGCGCATTTTTTCTCAAATTCGCCAGCACAAATTTCACCCTATGCTCTCGATCGAAACCGCCGATTTCTCTGGAAAAAAAGTTCTTATCCGTGTTGACTTTAACGTGCCTTTGGATGCGAATCTGCAAGTAAGCGACGACTCCCGCATTCGTGCAGCGATTCCAACCATTCAGAAAGTTCTTGCTGTTGGTGGTGCGGTGATTTTGATGTCGCATTTGGGTCGTCCTAAATCGGGACCTGAGGATAAATTTTCGTTGAAGCATATTTGTGGAAAAGTATCGGAATTAGTTGGGAGGCCTGTTGCCTTTGCTGCTGATTGCATTGGGGCAGTTGCCGAAACGGCCGTTGGACAATTGAAAATGGGTGAGATTTTATTGTTAGAGAATCTTCGTTTTTACAAGGAAGAAGAGGCTGGTGATGAGGCATTTGCTAAGAAACTAGCAGCATTGGGCGATATGTATATGAATGATGCATTTGGAACGGCTCATCGTGCCCATGCTTCAACTGCGGTGATTGCTCAATTTTTTCCTGTTCAAAAACTGTTTGGTTATGTGATGCAAGGAGAGATTGATGCGATTGATCGTGTGCTGCAGCATCCAGTTCATCCTGTATTAGCGATTATGGGTGGAGCAAAAGTGAGCAGTAAAATTTCGATTATCGAGAATATTCTTCCCAAGGTGAACCATTTGATAATTGGTGGCGGAATGACGTTTACGTTTATCAAAGCGTTGGGCGGACAAATTGGTTCTTCGCTCGTGGAAGATGAGCAGTTAAACCTTGCTTTGGAATTATTGGAAAAAGCGAAAGCGATGGGTGTTCAAATTCATCTACCTGTTGATGCTGTGATTGCAGATAAGTTTGCTGCCGATGCCAATACCCAAACTACCTATGTAAATGTGATTCCAGCTGGTTGGATGGGATTAGACATTGGACCTAAAACGATTGTTCAGTTTAGTGAGGTGATTCGTTCGTGCAAGACCATTTTGTGGAATGGACCTATGGGCGTTTTTGAGATGCCTGCATTTGAAAAAGGAACCCGCGAAGTCGCTATGGCGATTGTTTCTGCTACAGAAGCAGGAAGTTTTTCGCTTGTTGGAGGAGGTGATTCGGTAGCTGCTGTGAACCAGTTTGGCATAGCAGAACGCGTTTCATACGTAAGCACGGGCGGTGGAGCTTTGCTTGAATACATGGAAGGAATTGAATTGCCAGGTGTTGCTGCGATTCGTGGTTAAGGATTTTTGACAAAGACATATCCAAGTGTGAGTTCTCCGGTCCAAGTGCCGGGAGGAAAGCGTGTTTCGTTATACGAATAGGTGGTTCTCAAACATGCTTGAAACATGGTGTTTGGTTTCCAAAAAACGGCATTCCGGATTTGGATATCGGTATAACCATCTTTACTCACAGGATAAAACCACGTGCTAGTATGCTCCCAACGTATTCGTGTTCCAAAGGATTTTTCGAGTTTCGATTGGAGATTTAGTCCCCCTTCGATTTTGTATTGTTTATCTATTGGGATTCCATTAAGCTCGGTGCTATTTTGAAAGCTATAGAGTTGTTTGTTGAGCATCCACATGACTTTACCAGAAGCAAGACCGAGTTCAATAGTACCTAGTTTTCCCGGCTGTAATTCTAATCCGCCATTTAGCATAAACGAGCCAGGAGATTGGAATCCGGAGCTTTGACGAGGGATATTAATGCCCAACGAATCGGTAATGGGTGAATAGCCTTTTAGTTTTTGGGTTTGAATGGAGCTCGTTAGTTGCAGCTTAATTGGCTTATCGGAAGTACAAGAAATAGATGATTTAATCCGAGTGAGGTCTTTTTCAGGAACAAATAGGCTGTCGGTAATCCACAAGAAACCAGATTCATCGTATAGTTCGAGTTGTTTTCTCCAAGCTTTTGATTGATGATTAAGCTGGTAATTAATCAGAGAATAACCGGATAATTTGAGTTGGGATTTTGAGATGGGATCAGAATTTATGTTCAGTCCAGCTAATTGCCAGGAGCAGTTCAACGTGTGCTTAAAATTGGTTGGAATAGATTTGTGGGTAGTATCATTTATTGACGGATGATAGTAGTTAAATTTACAGGGATCGTCTTGAGCAAGAACTTGTTGCAAAAGAAAAGCAGTACTAATCAGGAAATTTATTTTCATGGTTGAAGAATGGCGAGGTGAGATCGGAACGCCTAATCAACCGGAACGATTAAGGAGTGATGTCTTGCTGAATAAAATAGAGCTCTAGCGGATATTCGGGATGTTGTTTCTGAAAGCGCGACCAAACATGCATTCGTTCTTTTTGAGCATCAAGGGCAGAACGAGCAGACCAATAGCAGACGAGCGTCCAGCAGCGATTTGAGGCTAGCAATTCGTTGGTGTTGAGGGGTAGTTCCCAACGGACCATTTCGAGTGTTTTATTTTGAGAGCTATCAGGAATTAAATAGTCGGAATTTAATTTCTGTGTGA
This sequence comes from Flavobacteriales bacterium, assembly GCA_044358335.1. Lineage (GTDB taxonomy): Bacteria > Bacteroidota > Bacteroidia > M30B66 > M30B66 > CALQRR01. The sequence goes on from JBIKOC010000067.1 coordinate 5,891, forward strand.
ATAATTGAAGGAGTCTTTCTTCGCTAGGGAATTGATTTAATTCTTCGTAGAAGACCTGAAATCCCTGTGGGTTGAAGAGTTTTACTTGGCAATAGGATTCACGGATGGAGAGTAATTGGTATTCAGGGCGAATGGAGAGGGCGGAAATAGAATTGTCGAAATAATTATTTTGACAATTAATTTTAATTGAATAAAAAATAAATGTCATTAATAATCGACTTACCATTGATTTGAAAATAAATAGTTTATAAAATAAAAGCAATTAATAATCTGATGTTTAACTGTGAAATCAACTTACATTAATGTGTCAAAGAATAATCTAAAAAGCAATAATTGTAATATTGATAAATCAATTGGTTGTGTCGTGTTAAGTATCATTCATGTTTGTCTGTATCGCCAAAGGAGTGAACCGTTCGATAATTTAAAACATTTATTTAATAAGTATTATTGATTTTACCTCAACAATCAAATTCTGAGAAAATTTTATTTCGGACTTGCTGTGTCTAATATTATACCCATCCCCTCTCTAATGTCTTGATTAACAAATATTAATTTAAATGAAACACTTGAGTTACCCTCTACTGCCTTTCTAAGATCTCTAATTTTATTTTTATGATTGGGACTGCCTCCAAATAAATTCCAATAGCAAACAATAACATAATCTGTTTTGCCTTTGATCGAATCACTATAGGGTTCATTATTAAAAAGATAGACCCACTTTTTGCTTTCTTTCTCCAAAGTGTTTAGGCTGTCTCTTTGGTAAAATGTTGACTTTGATAGTCCCTTTATTACATTAATTACATTACCCGAACAAGACGAATTTGGAAAGGTCGAATTAAAATTTAATTTAATTCCTTCAATGTCAAAGATATATGTCTCGCAAACATCTTTACTTATGCAAGTCAGGATACTATCTTTACTTACCATCAGTAATTCATCAATCTTTAATTTTTTCTTTTTATTGAATTTGGATATTGAAGTCGGTGTCTCGAGTCTTGGGCTATGAAAACCAATGTATGCATATGCTAAACGCTTGCATGATGAGAAAACTGATAATACAATTAAAATGAAAGCAAGTCTTTTCATAAAACCAAGTTTAACCTCCTCCGGGCTTTAATTTTCCCAGAGGAGGTAGTTTGTTATTTTGTAATTACTTTAAGTCGTGATGTAATTGAACCATCTGGGTTTTTTGAATTAGGATATTCTCCTTGTGGAATAACCATAGAATTAAACCCGAATTCTTTACATAATTTCTTTGATAAAGTGGTGTTCTTGGGAACATTCATATTTAAATCAAATGGCTCATTTGGAAGGAAGAAATTAAACAATAACTCTCCACTTTTTTCCATTGAGATTGTTGCAATGATAGATCCTGATGG
>JBIKOC010000068.1:0-7193 GCA_044358335.1 Flavobacteriales bacterium
ACAAAGGAACGCTCGTTCAGTTTTTCCCGGATGAAGCCATATTCGGGAACTACAAGTTTATCAGCGAATACGTTGAGAAAATGCTTTGGAATTATGCCTACCTAAATACGGGTTTGAGTATACATTTCAACGGACAAGTATTTAAGTCGGAACGTGGATTATACGATCTGTTAGAACAGAATCTCAGCGGAGAACCGCTTTATCCGATTATTCACCTGCGTGGCGAGGACATCGAAATTGCCATGACACACGGTAACCAATACAGCGAAGAATATTATTCGTTTGTCAATGGTCAGCATACTACCCAAGGTGGTACGCATCAAGCAGCTTTGCGTGAAGCAGTGGTGAAAGTGATTCGTGAATTCTACAAGAAAGATTTCGATGCCAACGATGTTCGTCAATCCATCATTGTAGCTATTAGCGTGAAAGTAGTTGAGCCGGTGTTCGAGAGTCAGACTAAGACCAAACTCGGTTCTCAAAACATCGCTCCCGACGGACCAGCTATTCGTACGTTCGTTATAGATTTCCTCAAAAAAGAGCTCGATAATTACCTTCACAAGCATGCCGATGTTGCAGAAGCATTGTTGCATAAAATTCTACAGAGCGAGAAAGAACGAAAAGAACTTAGCGGAATTCGTAAGCTGGCACGTGAGCGCGCTAAGAAAGTAAGTCTGCACAACAAGAAACTCCGCGATTGTCGGGTGCATTACAACAGCAATCACGCAGTTCGTCTCGATACAACACTCTTTATTACCGAGGGAGATTCGGCATCTGGTTCCATCACCAAAAGCCGCGATGTAAATACACAGGCCGTATTCAGCTTGAAGGGAAAACCGCTCAACTGCTATGGGCTAACTAAGAAAATCGTTTACGAAAACGAAGAATTCAACCTCTTGCAAAGTGCCCTCAACATTGAGGACGGCATGGACGATTTGCGTTACAACAACATTGTGATTGCAACCGATGCCGACGTCGATGGGATGCACATTCGTTTGTTGATGATTACGTTTTTCTTACAATTCTTTCCCGATTTGGTGAAGAACGGTCACTTGTACATTTTGCAAACACCGTTATTTCGAGTGCGTAACAAGAAAGACACGTATTACTGTTATTCCGAAGACGAACGTCGTGAAGCCATTGTGAAAGTGGGCAAAAACCCAGAGATTACCCGATTCAAGGGATTGGGAGAGATTTCACCTGACGAGTTCAAGCATTTCATTGGCAAAGACATTCGCCTTGAACCAGTGATCTTTAAACGCGAAGAAACCCCGCCCCAATTGCTCGAATTCTACATGGGTAAAAACACACCCGATCGTCAGCTTTTTATCATTGATAATCTCAAGGTAGAAAAGGATCTCGTAGAAGAAGAAAAAGCCGCTCCCGTAGCACAAATCGAGGATTAAGTTAGCCTCGTTTAACTAGAACTTACGTTTAACCTACAGCAACCCCGGATTTCAATCCGGGGTTGCTGTAGAAGTTAACCGGAAACTCTTTAGTTAGTTCACCGGATTGAAATCCGGGGGTGCTAGAATACAGAAGCTGAGGTACGTTTTAGTTGAACACTCCGCCCCGGATTGAAATCCGGTGATGCTAAGATTTAGAAGGAGAGAAACGTTAAATTCGACTACTCCACTCCGGGGACGCGCGAGCTTAGTTTTTGAAACTCTGAAACTCTGAAAACTTCTCCTTTGAAGCTTTAAATGGAAGTTCTAGCTCTTCCATTTGTAGGATATTTCTTTGCATTTCGTTCCCATTTGCTAGAAAAGCAATCTATTTCTAGCAATTCGCTTTTTTCTTACTTCTGAAATTTCAGGTTAGAAAATAACATTATCCATAGAATGCCCGTATTTAAAGGTTTAGCGAAAATTGAGCATGCGCAAAAAGGAATCTTCTTACATCTGTAAAGAGTGCTGCTTCTGAGGCAGCTATTCAGGCAACCGCTTTTTGCCTTTTGTCGTTGAGCAATCCAAAACCTTATCTTATGGAAAACCTCAACGTTTTTCTTTCATTTAATCGCCTTATTAAAATCGGACTCGTCGGAGCCGGTCTTTTAATTTTCGGCAACACGTCTCAGGCTCAAACGCCTCAGACATTTAAAGTTGCTCCACCAGCAGAAGCAAAACCGCTTTTGAAAGACTCGGTGGACAATTTCCTATCCTTTTCACCAGTATACGTCGAAGGCAAAACCTATTTACGTTGGTTGGTTGAAAACGATAAGAAGGACGGCGTTTTCATTGTTGAGCGTTCGGCCGATGGCGAAAAGTTCGATGCACTTGGATTCAAAGACCGAGTGGGAACAGACAAAAACGTCAATCTTTTTTATTCCTGGGTGGACGATGCTCCTCCAGCAGGTGCTGCACATTACCGCATTATGCAGGTAGGTGTGGATCACACATTCAACTACTCCGATGTAGTACGTGTGAAAACTTCTGCAGCAGCATCAACGGGAGGTAGCGCAAGCTCTACGCCTGAACAAGGTAAATAACCCCAATAAATCCAACCAGCATGAAACAACGTTTACGTTTAGGTAATCGTCTGAATACCCGGTTGCGCGCTCGTTTGCGAGTTACAGCAATGGTATTCACCTTTGGCGCTCTGGTAGCGAGTATATTCTTTTTGTACGAGTTTATCGGTAATGTAACAACAGGCCGTGCACAGAGACTAGAAGAACAGCTTCACCCAAAAGCAGGCATATTGGATGGATTCGCTGGTCGGAAAAAAATTAGCATTCACCGCGAGAAACTTCCTTTGGGAGAAACATTAAAACAATTTACTGTATTAGTTAGCCTTCGTTTAGATGAGTTAAAGCTCAATTCCGAAGGAGGAATGGTTTCAGGTCGCGATGGAGAAGACATCGTGTTTACAGCCATCGATGGAACTACCATTTTACCATTTCAAATCGAGCGTTTCGAACCAGCTAGCGGGAAACTACTTGCTTGGGTACGTTGCGAAGAACTCAGTGCTCAACAAAACGAATTCTTCCTGTATTATGGAAAATCGGAAGCTGTAAGTGAAGCTTCAAAAAATACGTTTGCCGATCCGTATCGTGCAGTATGGCATTTCAACCGTGGATTTCAAACCGATGGACCCAATCCATTAGCGGGAGAATATCACGGAGTGAAAGATGAAGAAGGTCGATTTGCTGCCGCCAAAGATTTTCTAGCCTTTGAGCAAGGACAAGCAGCGTTCGAAAAAAATGAAGAATTAAAATTCTCAGGCGATATAACTGTATCGGCTTGGATTAAAACCCGCGGAAGTGCATACGACCAAACGGTTATATCGAATTTATCCCGCACAGGTGGTTTTAGTTTATGGATTGATGATGAAAATCGTCCCGTTTTTGAAATTGCTAATGCAGATGGAAAGATTGCCACACTTAATAAAACGGATGGAGGACAAGCACTTGAAAAAGATACTTGGTACCAACTCACAGGGGTGTATTCAGTAAAATCTGATACACTATCCCTATATGTAAATGGAAAAATTGATCGCAGTTTGAATGCTGGTTTGGCTTATGCTGCAGGCGAAAGAATAAATATTGGAGTTGCTCCTGATCAGGAAAGCAGCTTCTTTAATGGAATTATTGATGAAGTTCGGATTGCTGCAAAAGCATCTTCCAACAATGAAATCGCTACATGTTGGATTTCCGAATCTGATCCTGAAAGCTTTTTTAGTATCGATGGAAAAGAAGTGTTTAGTGCTTCTCCACGCATCGTTCAGTTTGGTGCACTTGAGGTGAAAGAAAACTCAGGACATGTAGTGCTCAACTGGCAAACAACACAAGAACGCAACCTCGACTTTTTCAATCTAGAACGATCTTCTGATGGAGTTCATTTTCAAAAAGTAGCTACCAAACTCGGAGCTGGAAATTCAGACGAAGCTCGCAACTACCTCTTAATTGATCCATCACCCATTTATGGTGAAACAACCTACCGAATTCGTTCAACAAGCTTTAAAGGTGAAAGTGATGTGAGTCGTTTGTTGAATGTACATGTGGATGCACCTGCTACTGCATTAGGTATTCGTAGCGTAGAGCCAAATCCATTCCGTGAAAAATTCGCTGTAACCTATCGTTCTCAAAGCGAAACGGCAGTCCAGGTAAAACTTACCAGCATCAGTGGACAAGTGGTTCACACAGCTTCTGTTGATCCTAAAGCCGATACTGATAACCTATTCGAATTCAAAGAAACTAATTCGTTACGACCAGGGATTTACTTCCTAAGCCTCTCTCAAGCCGACGAACAAAAAACAATCAAAATCATCAAACAACTCTAAAAAGTCAGAATTGCATTCAAATCGGTTCTAACTCATCCAATCTTACAAATCAATCTAACCTAACCAAACTTTTAAAATCGCTGAGATAACCGGTAAACAAGCAAGAACGAAAAAAAAGTGAAACACATGCATTTCAAAACTTACATCTGTAATGCTGCGAATCACCTTCCGAATTCTGACCCAAACACCCCAGATATCTTTGACGTAACAAAGTTCAACAACGAAACACTATGAAACGCAGTTACCTTTTTACCAGTATGATAGCCGGGATGTTTATGCTTCTTTCAGGAATGGAAGTTTCGGCACAATCGGTTTCCAACAATGGTTCCGCTTTGCTTAACAAGAACTCACTTAAACAAGATTCAGCTAATACGTTTATTTCATTTTCACCAGTTTATCTAGATGGTAAAACATACGTGCGATGGCTGGTTAAAAACGATAAGAAAGACGGTGTATTTGTAGTGGAGCGTTCCGAAAATGGGACCGACTTCGAAGCCCTTGGTTTCCGCGATCGCGTTGGAACACAACTCTTAGTAAATCTATTTTATTCGTTTGTTGACGAAGAACCAATTCCTGGCGATAACCATTACCGAATCATGCAAGTAGGTGCAGATAACACATATCGCTACAGCTCGGTTGTTAAAGTTCATACACCAATCGAACCTCGTCAGGTTGGATCATCAGCTAATGCCGACGCACCGGTACCAACCAAATAATTACACCACACTACATCTTTTCTTATGAAAAAGCGTTCTACTCGATTAGCCCACAAGGTAAAAACCAAGGTTAAGCTTCAGCATCGTTTACGTTTTGTGGCGGTAGCAGGTGCATTTGCACTCGGAGTTTTTTCTGTTGCTCTATTGTATAACACAATTGGTACTTCCAATCAGTCTATAGCCAACAACAAATTCAACGGTGTGGAAACACTAGCTGAATTTAAATATAGAAAACAACTCAGTATCGACGATACTAAAATTCCGGCGGGTTCCTCTCTTAAGGATTTCCCTGTGATGGTAAATGTGAAGGACCTTGATTTACGCTCTGCTTCCCATGGTGGAAAAGTAGTAAGTGAAAAAGGTGCCGACATCCGCTTCACAAAAGCCGATGGTGTTTCGCTACTCGATTATGAAATTGAATCCTATAACCCAGAAACTGGCGAATTACTTGCTTGGGTAAAAATGGATGAACTCATTGCCGGTAAATCAGCTCCGGTATTCATGTATTTCAGCAACAAATTCGCTGCTGATGAAAGTTCTCAAAATGCTTGGAATAAAACCTACAAAGGTGTGTGGCATTTGAAAGGAGCTTTAAACACCAAGATCCCGCATTCAAATCAATTCTCTCAACAGGTTAATCCTGATGGAAGTAAAGAAGTTTATGTGGCTTCAGAGAAAAATTCTTCTCAGTTCCCATGTTTAAATACTCCCGAAGATGTAGATATCACTGGCGATATTACTTTATCTGCTTGGGTTTACATCTCCGATAAAAAAGAACAAACCATCATCTCCAATCAAAATGGATTTAATGGCGGATACCGTATCGGAATCAATAAAGATCGTCGTGTTGAATTCATCGTACGCAATCAAAATGCTGAACCTGCTTCTATTGCTGGTGAGGAAGGCGCCGAATTGTTGAAAGAACAATGGTATCACGTAGCTGCTGTTTATTCTGATGAGGGAGATTCAATGGCTACATACATCAACGGTAAATTAGATCGTTCGTTAAAAACTGATATCAGCATGGCTGGTAGTACCGAACCGCTTCAAATTGGTCGTGAACCATCTCGCAAGATTTTCTACTTCGGTGGTAAGCTAGACGAAGTGCACGTAAGCAACATCGTTCGCAGCGCTGATTGGATTAACACCGAATTTGCTAGCCAGGCAAAACCTCAAGAATTTATCAAAGCAGGACCAACCGAAGCTATCGTGCAACAAATTTCTATGAGTCTACTCACTTTCGAAGGAGAAGCTCAAGGAAGCACTGTAGAATTGAAATGGTTAACTGCCACTGAAGTCGATAACGAACTATTCACTATCGAACGCTCTTCCGATGGAATCAGCTTCGCTTCAATTGGAACTAAACCGGGTGCTGGTAACAGTAATGAAGTTCTTAGCTATTCTTATCGTGATTCTAAGCCACTTATTGGTACAAACTACTACCGTGTAAAACTTACTGGTGCAACAGGAGAAGAAGTCTCTATGATTACTCCAGTAAATGTTGAATCGGCCGGTGAAGAAGATATCAGAATCTCAGCTGCTCAACCAAATCCATTCGTTAAAGACTTTAAAGTTGAATACGTAGTCCCTAAAAGCGGAACTGCTCATGTGAAACTTATGAGTGTAAGCGGCGAAGTTGTGATGGAAGAAGAAGTTGCTTGTGAAAAAGCTGCAACACGCCAATTCATCTACAAAGATGAGCAAGGACTTAAACCTGGAGTTTATTTCTTCAGCGTTGCTCAAGAAGATGAAACCAAAATGGTGAAACTCATAAAACGTATTTAAAAGTATTCCCTAACCTCAACTTTGGAAACCCCGTCGCTGTCATAGCACGGGGTTTTTTTATGGTTGAGAAATACTTTTTGAAGGAATATGCTAGAAATCTCGAAATACAAACCTCCACGTCATAATTCTTACGTAGGATTTTTTTATTGCTTCTCAATTTGAAACTTCTGTATGTCTTGTTAAATAAGCGTTTGGCAATTGAGAATTGACTTATTGTACTCAAGCCTATCATTTTCTTACACCTGTAGTGACGCAGTCTGAATCGGAGAAATCAAAAGGAACGCTGGTAATAGTTTTACGTATCAAATAGAACAATCAACAGCCCTATCCTGACGATATATGAAACCCACACGTTCAAACACCAAAAATGCCTTGGTAAGAAAATCGCTCACAGCGTTATTCATTGCCTTAGGAGGC
>JBIKOC010000069.1:0-7189 GCA_044358335.1 Flavobacteriales bacterium
TTTGGTTTTGTGTTTCTTGGTATTATTGCCAGCCTTGAAAAAGTAGATCAGCATGTTGAAGCGCTTCCTTAATCTTACTATGCTGTTTTTACTTTTGGTAACCGTTTACCTGGTTGCCGAATGCAGGAACATTCAGTTTGATTATAATTTCGAGCACTTTTTTCCGGTTGAAAGCGATGATGCTGCTTATTATTATTCATTTCGGGATCAATTTGAATCGGATAACGCTTTCTTTCTAATTGGTTTAGAACGAGATAAAAGTGTTTTTGAACCCGAGTATTTAAAACGGGTTGCTCAGCTTAGAAATGATTTAAAGGAATTGGCACATGTTAAATCTGTTACTTCCATTACCCATTTAAAGACTCCAGTAGTTAACTCATTTGGTATTACAGAGATTCCACTTATTGATTTTGAGCATTTAGAGAATCTCTCATCCGATTCGGCTCGGATATTCAGCACACCTGTTTTTAAAGGGAACTTGATTTCGGCAGATAGCAAGAAACTAACCTTGTATTTGCGTCACGACGATCAATTACCTAAAAGTACAGCCGATAGTTTATTACAAGGAATTGAAAGCAGCTTAAAGCAATTTGGCGGCAAAACTCATCTGATGGGGAAACTTCGATCCGAAAATGCTTACCTAAAAAAAACGCAACAGGAGCTTTTACTTTTCATGTCGATTTCGTTTGTCCTTGTTACCTTTTTCCTTTGGTTAACATTCCGAAATCTATGGGGCGTTTTAGTTCCCTTATCGGTGGTTGTTTTATCGATCATCTGGACGATAGGAATTATGGCTGCTACAGGCAAGCCAATCGACATTATGATCATTCTCATGCCTTGCATTTTGTTTGTGGTGGGCATGTCGGATGTGATACATATTACCAGTCAGTTTTACGAAAAAATAGAAGCCGGATTTAAGCGGATAGATGCGATAAGATTGGCTTTACAGGAAGTTGGATTTGCTACTTTTTTGACTTGCATAAGTACAGCTGTAGCGTTCTTAACGTTGAATACTACTTCCATCCAACCTATACGCGATTTCGGAACTTATACTGCTATAGGAGTGGTAGTTGCTTATATTTTCTCGATCACATTATTGCCATTTATATTACTTCGAGTGAAGAATCCGGATAAGTTTCGGATACATTCTTCACAAGCTCGCTGGGATGGTTTTTTACGCGGTACTTTACGAGCAATTTTCAAGCGGAAAGCTCTTGTAATATGGGGTTCTGTAGGATTACTTATTTTCTCAGTTGCTGGGATAAATCGTATTGAGATAAATAATTCGGTATTAGATGATTTAGATGAAAATGACCCGATAAAAAAAGATTTCCGTTTTTTTGATGACTATTTCTCCGGAGTTCGGGGATTTGAGATGTCAGTTAAGCCAGCTGCAGGAAAAGCGAGTATCCTAACTTGGGAAGCACTGCTGGAGATGCAGAAACTGGAGTTTTTCTTAGAAAATACGTATCAAACAGGAGCTTTAGTTTCTCCACTTGGATTGATAAGAGGATTCAATCAAGCAACACATGATGGAATAGCAGAATGGTACAAGCTGCCTGAAACAAGCTTTCAATTTGACACCTTGATTCATACGATGAGGCCCTTTTTAGGTAAAAAGGAAATTCGTTTGTTTTTATCACGTGATGAGAAAAGTGGGCGGATTACAGGCCGAATTAAGGACAAGGGCAGCAAGGCAGTAGGAAAGAAGAATGCAAAACTAGAGCGATTCGTTCAAGATGCATCCTTTAAACACATTGAAGTTCGAGTAACGGGTTCTTCCGATTTGATTGATAAAAGCAATAGTTATTTAACGGAGAATATGCTCCAAGGCCTCAGCTTAGACATTGCTGTTTTAATGTTAATTATTGGATTGATTTTCCGTTCCTGGCGGATGATGCTATTATCGGTATTGCCGAATTTACTGCCTTTGTGTATGGTCGCGGGATTGATAGGATGGGCTGGAATTGAGATGAAAGTAACCATTTCGATTATTTTTTCTATTGCATTTGGAATAGCTGTAGATGATACGCTTCATTTATTGAGCAGGTTAAAAATCGAAATGGCCAAAGGGCAAAGTTTACCAGTAGCGTTAAAGACAACTTATTTATCGACTGGAAAAGCAATGATTTTAACAGCTATGGTGATCGCAGCGGGATTCTCTACTTTAATGTTGAGTGATTTTAAGAGTACTTTTTATGTGGGGATGATGATTTCGGTGACATTAATTTTTGCATTAATAGCCGAATTGGTGTTAATGCCTGTATTGTTAGTTGTTTTGTTTGGAAAAAAATCAACACAAAAAAAGCCAATACAAGTTGCTGATTTAGAGAATAACAAATCAAATTTTGACGGGAACATTTGATGTTTTATGAGGATTATTTCTCACAGAAAATCCATATGAATGTTGAAGTAATTACAAACCGTTTATATTTGCTGACAAGAACAAAAAGCAAAACTTTATGAAAAAAGTACTATTTACCGCGCTTCTTGCGCTTGCATTCAACCTCGGCTTTGCTGCGGAGAGTGCCGATCTATTCAAGGTAGATGATCAAGAAATCAACACTGAATTTGCTCAATTAAATGAGCTTGAGCAGTTTGTAAATGCTAACGAAGGCATTACTCTTGAAGAAATCAACCCGAGTAACCCATTAGTTCAGAATGTAAACAACTCAAGTGACATTCTGGGTATTTTATCAACTCTACGTGGAGATGCTCCACTAGGAATCCCTTCTTTCGTATGGGGTCTTTGCCTTTCTTGGGTAGGAGTATTGGTAGTTTACTTCGTAGCTGATGATCGTGATGAAACGAAGAAAGCATTTACAGGTTGTGCTGTGAACGCTGGTCTTTACATCATTTTCGTAGTTGTTTACGTATTTATCATCGGAAATTCATTCTTATTCTTCGGATAGAATTAATGAATCACTCAAGTCAAAACAAGTTTTGTTTTGTCTTCACCTTATTAGTAATTCTAATGTTGCCCAATTTTTTAATTGGGCAACATTATTTTAGGTTAAGGGCAGACTTCACAATTAAAGAGAAATTCAGCGATGGGAAAATGAGCCTGACAATGGGTTCGGTTCTTTATGATCGCTCTTTTAGAAAACTAGTTTACCATGTCACTTTTCCATCTAAGGAAGATTGGGTGATTATGGATACGGTTTTCAATCGAATAGTTGATAAGAAACTGGTAGCACGCCAATTCGTTCCGATGTTGCCATCCTCAACTATATTTGAGTTTGCATTACAGAACAATCTGGACAATTTCGGTTTGGAAAAATCTTCTTACACCTTGAATAAAGTCGATCGTGATGGAGATATGGTATTAACTACTTGGATACCAGATAAACGACTTCAAAAAGCATTAGGAAAAATTATTGTTTCAAAACGTGCTGGTAAATTAGTTGGGGTAGCATTTTATACACCTAAAAACGAGTTAGTTAAAAAACAAATTTTCAAGGGGTATTTAAAGAGTTCTGGTGTTGAATTCCCTGCTGAGATTCTTGAGATTCTATATAAAGTTGGAGGAAAAGAAACAAAGATTTCAACTTTTAAAAATCTTCGCATTAATGAAATGAATGACGATGCGCTATATAATTTTCCTGTTCCTGCTAAATAGTTTTAGCATTCAGGCACAACATTTTGGCTCATCAGAATTGCGACAAGGTTTTCACGTGCCTCATGTTCATCCTGATTTTGGTTTTGCTAAAAACAACACCAACGAAATACAATACCTTTTTTCAGGTTTATTCCTATTTTACAAGTTTGCGGTATCTTCTCAAGATAACAACAAGTGTACTTTCAGCCCATCTTGCTCGGAGTACGGTATGCTAGCTGTTAAAAAGAAAGGCCCAATTTTAGGAATGCTTGCTACACTCGATCGTTTACAACGTTGTAACGGATTGAGTCCTAAGAATTACACCATCGATCAGGAGAAAAACCTGCTTATTGATTATCCCTGATGCGGAATCTTTTTCTATTTTGGATGCTGGCTAGTTTTAGTCCAGCATTTTCTCAGAATCTATACGACCTGGCTAATTCTAAAGAGTTTGCTAGCTACCTCTATCGTTCCCAACAATATTCATTGGCTTCGATTGAATTAGAACGACTCTTATTTATCCAACCCGAAAACGACACGCTTCGTGAAACGCTCGTGAGAAGCTATATGTTAAACAAAGACTATGTAGTTTCGATTAAAAGGCTTGATTCATTTTTCCCAAATCCAAGTGAAATTAAAAAGCCATTTGATGATTTATTTGCTTATTCCTTGTTAGCAGATAAGAAAACTGAACGTGCTCGCACATTTTTGAGTTCGAACGAGACATTAGAACTCGAAAAACGCCAATATTATCAAGCCTTTAGTTATTTGCTTGAACAAGATTATAAGCAAGCTGACAAACTGCTTTCCGAAGTTCCCAACACGAATACTACTTTAGCTCCATTGCGAGATTTAAGTAAAGAAGGAGTGTCGATGCGGCATAAATCTGGTGGTTTAGCTATGGCGATGTCGGCAATTGTTCCTGGAAGTGGTAAGTTTTATACGGGCGATTGGAAAGATGGTATTATTAGTCTGATTTCCATTGGAGTTACAGGATATCAAGCTATTCATGGGTTTCAAGTGAAAGGCACTAAAAGCGCTTACGGGTGGATTTATGGCACTATTGCAACAGGATTTTACTTAGGGAATATTTATGGTTCATTCACCTCTGCTAAGCGTTTCAACAAAAGACAATCCGATCGGGTTGCTCAAAAAGTTGATGCTGCTTTTAGTATTCAGCCTTAGTATACTATTCCCCAGAGCTTCTGCTCAAGATCTAGAGGAAACGTATCGTTTTGGTCTGGAGCAATATGCTATTTCAAATTACGAAAGCGCCACACTTGCATTTGAGCGTATTCTGTATTTTGGGAAAGGACAATATATTATTAGTACGCTTGATCATTTAGCTCGAATAAAACTTGCTAAAGGCGATCCCGAATCTGCAATCAAATACTATCACCGAGCATCAGTAACATCCGATGAGTACGTTGAAAAATCTTGGTACACACTAAGAAAATGCGCAGGTCTACTGTCATTACAGAAAACCAAATTAGCCATGGTTGATTTGTATGACATTACTGATAACCTTCCTGACAGCACCTTGAAATATAAGTACTTCTTATTAGGAGTTGCCCACTTTGCCGAACTGAATTTTGCAGAAAGTCGAGTTGCATTCAAACAAGCATTACCAGAAACAGATGCAAGTAAACGGAATTCTTTAGATAGCTTGTTTAATGTAGTTCAACACATCAAGCATCCTAAAGCCCAAACAGCTAAAATTCTAAGTATTATTTTTCCTGGAGCAGGGCAATTCTATGCAGGTGATATAAAGAATGGAGTGAATTCTCTTCTACTTACTGGTGGATTCTTATTCTTGGGAATTAATACTGCTGTTAAATATGGATTTATGAATTCGTTTGTTTCAGTATTTCCATGGTTTCAACGCTATTACATGGGAGGTTATCACCGCGCTGAACGCATTGCAGTGGAGAGATTAGCTGAGAAACGAGATCATATTTATCAAGAAGTATTGAATCTATATCAATAACTTATTCTAGTTGAGTAGATTGATATTCTGCAATTAATTGATTTACTAATATAGGAACCGCATTCCCAGCTAAATCTTGAATGTGCGTTAAACGATAAATTTGTCCTGCCGCATTTTCAGAAGGATCAACTAAGAACTTCCTTATTCCATAAGGAGCATGATATAATAATCCGGCTGCCGGGTAAACATTCAATGAAGTTCCAATTACCAATAAAACTTCAGCCTGTTTTACTAGTTCTGTTGCGACATTAATCATAGGAACATCCTCACCAAACCAAACAATATTAGGACGAAGTTGCGTGCCTCGTTCACATGTTTGTCCCAGTTGAATAGGTGCATATCCTATAGAATAAATTGCATCTTCATATCGTTCACTTCTAGCTTTTACGAGCTCTCCATGTAAGTGCAAAATTTGTGATGATCCGGCACGCTCATGTAAATCATCCACATTTTGAGTAATGACATGTACATCAAAATAGTTTTCGAGTTTTACCAATGCTATATGAGCTGCATTGGGCACCACTTCTTTTAATTGTTTTCTACGTTGATTATAAAAGTCAAGAACCAAGGCAGGATTTTTAAGCCAACCTTCGGGTGTTGCCACATCCATTATGGAATGATCTTCCCATAATCCACCACTATCTCTAAAAGTCCGAATTCCACTTTCGGCGCTAATTCCGGCTCCAGTAAGTACAACTAAAACCGGTTTTCTAATGAGCTCTTTATTCATTCGTAAGTAATCTTTAAAAATAGAATTAAAATACCAAGTACTGCAATGTTGAAAACCATCAGCATTAAACTGCCTAAAATGGACTGATTTCTTTTACTTTTGCGGCTTGCAGCTATGTATTCACCAATACAAATTGCTGGATATCAAAAGAATATGGACGATTACAAAAAGAAACAAGCGCTCGATTACCATGCAAATGGTCGTCCGGGTAAAATTGAAGTCATTTCAAGTAAACCCACATCAACTCAGCGAGATTTATCTCTAGCCTATTCACCTGGCGTGGCTGAACCTTGCCTTGAGATAGAAAAGAATCCCGATGATGTGTATAAATACACAACCAAGGGCAATCTAGTTGCAGTAATTTCAAATGGTACAGCCGTTTTAGGATTAGGAAATATTGGACCGGAAGCATCTAAACCGGTAATGGAAGGAAAAGGAGTGTTGTTTAAAATATTTGCCGACATTGATGTATTTGATATTGAAGTTGATGCGACTGATATTGATAAGTTTGTCGACACAGTAAAAGCCATTTCACCCACTTTTGGGGGGATTAATCTGGAGGATATTAAAGCACCTGAGTGTTTTGAAATTGAGCGACGATTAAAGGAATCATTAAAAATTCCTGTCATGCATGACGATCAGCATGGAACAGCGATTATTACAGGTTCAGCCTTATTGAATGCATTAGAGATTGCAGGAAAAAAAATTTCAGAAGTTAAAGTTGTGTTTAATGGAGCTGGTGCATCGGCAATATCGTGTGCCCGTTTGTATTTGCAGTTAGGAGTAAAAAAGGAGAATCTCATTATGTGCGACAGTACAGGTGTGATTAGTACTTCCCGAACAGATTTAGATTCCCAAAAAGAGTTCTTTGCTA
>JBIKOC010000070.1:0-7046 GCA_044358335.1 Flavobacteriales bacterium
TTTTAGTCTCGAAGAATTATTTGGTAAGTATCAATCATACTTTATTAAGTGCCGAAAGCTTGATGTTACGCAACATTCCTGTTCGGGGAATTGTATTTAACGGAGAAGAAAATCAGGCTACTGAATCCATTATTTTGGATATGACTGGATTTAATTTCTTGGGAAGAATTCCTCAAGTAGATTTAATTAATTCAGTATTTATTCAACAACAAGCGGCAGCATTTGCTAACGTATGAATTGGAGTCAACGCGACCGGGCTGTAATCTGGCACCCTTTTACTCAAGCTCAAACAGCAACCGAACCTATTGCTATTGTTAGAGCTGAAGGAATTTGGCTTTATGCCGAAGATGGAAAACGTTATTTAGATGGAACATCGAGTTGGTGGGTAAATGCACACGGACATGCTCATCCATACATAGCTGAACAAATACACAAGCAAGCATCCACACTTGAGCACATTATTTTCGCAGGTTTTACGCATGAACCAGCGGTATTATTAGCCGAAAAATTGATACGTCTTTTACCTGGAGAACAAGCGCGGATATTTTATTCCGACAATGGTTCAACCAGCGTAGAAGTGGCGTTGAAAATGGCCTTACAGTATCATCATAACCGTGGACAGAATAGAAGAAAAATCATTTCGTTCACCAATGCCTATCATGGAGATACATTTGGGGCAATGTCGGTTGGGGCAAGAAATGCATTTAATGCTCCATTTGAGCCTTTGTTGTTTGAAGTATTGAGCATTCATCCACCTGAAAAGGGGCAAGAAGAAAATTGCCTAGCTCAGCTAGAAAGAATATTGGCAGATGAGCAAATAGCTGCTTTTATTTTCGAGCCATTGGTGCAAGGAGCAAATGGAATGCGGATGCACGATTCGGTAACGCTAAGTCGTTTAATTGATCTATGTCGATCTAAAGGAGTAATTACCATTGCGGATGAGGTATTTACTGGGTTTTACCGAACAGGGAAACGTTTTGCGTGCAATCATCTGAGTGTTCAACCCGATATCATGTGTTTGTCGAAGACTCTCACAGGTGGCACTTTACCCTTAGGAGTTACTGCTGCTCCTGAATTTATTTATGAGGCCTTTTTGAGTAACGATAAATACAAAACATTTTTCCACGGACATTCATTTACGGCCAATCCGATTGCTTGTCGAGCTGCAATAGCTTCCTTGGAATTATTTGATAAATCAGCCTGTTTAGAGAATATCCAGCGAATAGTTGATGCTCATGCTCTATTTGCAGAAAAGATAAAGGGAAATCGTTCGATTGAAGAAATTCGAATCTTAGGGACGATACTCGCAATAGAATTAAAAACGATTGATGAGCGAGGTTATATGAATCCAGTATCGGATAGACTTACAGCCTTTTTTCTTCATCGAGGAATTTATTTAAGACCTCTGGGAAATGTGCTATATGTAACCCCTCCATTTATCATTCAATCGACTGAATTAAATATGCTATACTCGGCTATTATCGATTGCTTAAATGAGTTTATAATAAAAGAATGATTGATTTAATTTTGAAGGCATGAAAAAAGATCAATTCGAAAGTGAACGGATAAGTGTAAATGAAAGTCCAGAACAACTTGAGATTATTATAAATGGCAAGGTTCCTAAAAACCAGTTTGTTATGCTTAGCGCTTGGTTAATTGCATGGACTTTTGCAGGCGGCTATGTTATAACTCAACTATTTACGAATTTACCTGATAACACACGCATTTTCATGTTTGTGTGGTTGGTTTTCTGGATATATTTTGAATATAAAGTTGGTTCCGCTTGGCTTTGGAGAAAATATGGCCGAGAAGTTTTACGATTGAGGGCTGATAAAACTGAACTTCGTTTTGAAGTAGCATATGGTGGACGAGCATCAGAATTCAACACTTCTGAGATTCGCAACCTTAGCAATATGGAACAACAAAAAGGGGTATTTGTAAAGAATTATTATTCTTCCTTTTGGGTTGTTGGTGGTGAATCGATTGGTTTTTATTACCAAGGGAAATTGTATTTATTAGGCCGACAAATAAGTCAGAAAGACACCGAACTATTAATGCAGAAAATTGGGCTTCGATTAAAGAAATGGGCGCCTTGAAAAGCAATTAATAATTACGAAATAAATTTATGAGCGATATTCGAATTGGATCGAAAGTACGTTTACTGAACGAGGTTGGCGAGGGTGTTGTGACGGGCTTTAACAAGCAAGGACTCGCTTTAGTGATGATGGATGATGGATTTGAAATTCCCTATTATCCAAAGCAATTGGTGGCCATTGGCGGAATGGAAAGTTCGGGAGTTGGAACTGGTTCAGGGGGGAGTGTAGCGTCTGTTAATGCGACTTCACTCAAGGAAGCTTTTTACATGGCTTTTGTACTCGAAGGAATCTTAAAAGATCAACCCAAAATTTCGGTTCGACTTGTTAATCAGATGCGTGAATCGATGTTGATTGCACTATATAGCGAAACAGAAAGAACCTATACTCTGGTTGCAAGCGGTGAAATTCAAGCCAATTCAAGTAAAGCGGTACTTACGCTTCCCCTACCCGAATTACTTCAACTCGACCGTTTCTTTATTCAAATTCAACCATTAGTTGGGAATTCGAAGATTTTACCGGCATCTTGGGGAGGATATATTAAGCACCAAACTCCCGCTATGATTGAACCTGCCAGCTGGCCTCAACAGTTGGTTTTTACCGAACGGGCTTTGATGATTGAAGTGTATCCTGATAAAGGCGGCAATCAATCGAACATTCCAAATAAAGACGCCATTCCGCGCAAAATGACCACACTTTCGCAAGACTGGTTGTTAAAGCAAGGACGTGATGGAAATTACGAGGTAGATTTACACATTGAAGAATTATTGGAAGATACTGCTGGCATGGATAATTCTGAAATTATTCGTCACCAATTGCGGCACTTTGAAAAATGCTTGGACGAAGCTCGACGTCGACCAGTGAAACGATTTGTAGTCATTCACGGTGTAGGAAAAGGTCGCTTACGAGATGAGATTAGAAAGCTACTTGCAGCCGATAAACTAGAACATTACGATGCACCTTTGTCGAAATACGGTTATGGTGCAACCGAGATTATTGTGAAGTAAATTGTCTACTACTTTTAAGGCGAGTTAAAAACAAACTATTTAATTGTACATACAATTAATTTAACTATTTTTGTTTTATGAAATTAGAAGAAGCATTAAAACAAACCAAGCCGTTTAAAAGTGAGTTTCAAAAATTGGTTTTGAATATTCACTATACAAGTAGCTGTTTGAATGCTGCTTTAGCTGAAATCTTAAAACCATTTGATTTAAGTCCGCATCAGTATAATGTATTACGCATTTTGAAAGGTAAATATCCTGAAAGCTACTGTAATCAGGATATAACGAGCCGAATGATTGATAAAAATTCGAATGCAACACGTATAGTAGATAAGCTGGTTTTGAAAAAAATGGTAAGTCGCAATGCGTGTGATGAAGACCGCCGTCAAGTACTTATCAAAATTACAGATGCTGGCTTAGCGATTCTGGATGAGATTGACCATAAACTAAACGCTGATTCTATAGCACTAACGAGCATTACAGAAGAAGAAGCCAAGTTGGTGAATGCCTGCCTTGAGCGCATTCGGAAGTAATTTTTATTTGTCCATTTCTTTGTACCTACAATTTTAATACATACAACCTTATACCCCCCAACCCTATGAACTCAAAACTCACATTTGTACAATCGATTAAAGCCGGTGCGATGGCAGCTGGCTTAGCTGCTGTTATCAATGTCATTCTCTTTTTCGTTTTCCATGAGGGAGGGATTTTGGTTGACACGATTTTCATACAAGCCGGACAAGCGCTCACAGTAATTCCTGTTCTCATTTCGAGCATAGTGCCAACACTTATTGCTAGTTGCGTGTTTTTCTTGCTAGCGAAATACACCAAAAACGGATTGAACATATTTCGTATTATTTCGTTAGTGCTTCTGGTATTATCGTTTGCCAATCCATTTATGATTCCCGAAGTAACTACAGGTTATGCGGTTGCTTTGAATGTGATGCATATAGTGGTTGTTGCATGTTTGCTTTTCTTTATTAGTAAAGCCGTTAAGGAAAATAAATAAGCAAAAAGCCTTTATAAATTAGGATTCTTCCTTTCGAGATGAGTGTAATGCTTGTTTCGGGGGAAGAATTTTTCGATTTAGCACTCGCAACAGGGATTAAGGCGAGCTCCTGCGAGCCGAAAGCCCGGTGGTTTTAAAGCGTAGTGAAACGGAGATTTGAAACCAGTTGCCCATCATCTTTTTATCCTTCAATGCATGAAAGTATCAGCTATCTTTGCGGCAAACAGTTCGCCTTGTCGCGAGGTACATTCGTGTATCGCGAGGAAAGTCCGGGCAACATAGAGCATCCTGCTTCCTAACGGGAAGGCGATGGAAGGGTAACTAACCGTTGACAGCCAGTGCCACAGAGAAAATACCGCCCCGTCGAAAGATGAGGTAAGGGTGAAAACGCGGGGTAAGAGCCCACGACGCAGTTGGCGACAGCTGTGATGGCAAACCTCAGGAGTTGAAAGTCCAAATAGGCAAGAGATGAGGCTGCTCGTCTAAGATCTTCGGATCGCTCTTGCGGGTAGGGCGCTAGAGCCTGTTGGTGACGGCAGGCCCAGATAAATGACAAGGACTGTTCTTTCGGGAGCAGGACAGAACCCGGCTTATAGGACTGTTTTATTTTTTGAGCATACCGGAGCAAATCCGATTTTATAGAAAAAGGGGTGAAAATTCCTGTTGGTGTAGAAGAAATTCGACGGAATTGACGCTCTTTCTTTGTTCATAAGTTGCCAGAGTTGAACTTCACAAGAAGTGTTAAACACTAGTATTTTCAACCAATTCGAGTGATTCAAAGGTGCGAATTAGTTGGATGTCGGCTGGTTGATGAATAAGCGTACCTTTGCCGCTCAATATATTCAATGACAACTTTTTCAGAATTGGGGCTCCGTCCGGAGCTTCTGGAGGCGCTGACCCAGATGGGGTTTACGACTCCAACGCCTATCCAGGAGCAAACGATACCGCTGCTTACTGAGAACATTACCGACCTTGTTGCACTTGCTCAAACCGGAACCGGGAAAACCGCTGCTTTCGGATTGCCTTTGCTTAACATTCTAGATGAGGAGCGCCGTACACCGCAGGCTCTTATTCTTTGTCCTACTCGCGAACTCTGCATGCAGATTACAAAGGACATGGAAGCATTTTCAACCAAAATGCCTCAAGTGAAAATTGTAGCCGTTTATGGTGGAGCAGCAATTACTACACAAATAAGCCAGATAAAACGCGGCGTTCAGATTGTGGTAGCAACTCCAGGACGATTAAAAGATTTGATCGA
Source organism: Flavobacteriales bacterium (assembly GCA_044358335.1). Classification (GTDB taxonomy): domain Bacteria; phylum Bacteroidota; class Bacteroidia; order M30B66; family M30B66; genus CALQRR01. The sequence continues at coordinate 5,365 of JBIKOC010000070.1, forward strand.
CCGTAAAGCGATTGCTCTGAGTGAAGTAGAAACACTTGTTCTCGATGAAGCCGATGAAATGCTCAACATGGGCTTTCGTGATGACATCGACTACATTTTAGCTACAACACCCGAAGAAAAGCAAACTTGGCTTTTTTCGGCTACAATGCCTTCGGAAGTAGCTTCAATTTCGAAACGCTACATGGTTTCACCTGTAGAGATTTCTGTTGGTAAGAAGAACCAAGGCGCTACGAATATTGAGCATTTGTATTACATGGTGAGCAATCACAATCGTTACAATGCTTTGAAACGTATTGCCGATTTCCATCCAGATATTTATGGAATCATTTTCTGCCGTACCAAAATGGAAACGCAGGAAATTGCTGAGAAACTGATTAAAGACGGTTATAATGCCGATTCGCTTCACGGCGATTTGAGTCAGGCTCAGCGTGATTCAGTCATGCGCAAATTCCGCAACAAGAATCTTCAGATGTTAGTTGCTACCGATGTGGCTGCTCGTGGAATTGATGTGGATAGCATTACTCACGTTATACACTACAACCTTCCGGATGATTCGGAAAGCTATACGCACCGAAGCGGACGTACTGCTCGTGCAGGTCGTTCTGGAATTTCCTTAGCGATCATTACTCCACGTGATTTGAATAAAATCCGTCAGGTAGAAAATCGCATAGGAACTCAATTCGCACATAAACAGGTTCCAACAGGAATTGAAGTGTGTGAACAACAGTTGATTTACTTAGCTAAGAAAGCTCACGATGTGGCGGTAAATCCAGACATCGAACAATATCTTTCGGCAATCCTCGAAACTTTTGAGGACATGAGTAAAGAAGAAGTTTTGAAAAGCTTCTTGTCGCTCGAGTTCAACCGCTTCTTGGAGTATTACAAGAATGCTTCTGATTTGAACGAAGGTCGCGGATCTCGTTCCGAAAGTGGTCGACCGGCTGGTATTCCAATGACACGCTATTTTGTTGGTGTGGGTGAATTAGATGGAATTGATAAATCGGGAATGGTTCGTTTGTTATGCGATACGACTGGTTTACCAAATGATAAAATTGGAAAAATAGAATTGCGTCGCAGCTTTTCGTTCTTCGAAGTTCCACCTCAATTTGAACACATTGTAGAAAGTAAATTCGAAGATGTACAGGTGAATGGCCGTACGATTCGTATTGAGAAAACTACCGGTGGCGGCGATGGTGGCGAAAGAAAACGAAGCGGTGGATATGGTGGCGGAAGCGGTGGTGGAAAACGCTGGGATTCGGATCGCCCAAGCGCAGGTAAATCTCGTCCATACCGCGAGAAAGAAAGCGGTGGCGGATATCGCTCTTCAGGTGGAGGTTCTTCTTCTGGAGGCGGATTTAAAGGCAGAAAGAAATACTAGTAGCGTTTAATTAACGCTTGATAACCTGACGACTAAACGTGCGTGTTGGTGTAATAACCGACACCACGTATTGTCCGGAATTGAGTTTCCGAATTTTATCTAACTGAATCTGGTTATTGACATACGGATATACGTGAATTTTCTCCTCGGCGATTTGTTTCCCCGAAAGTTTGAAAATCTTCACTTGAATATCTTGTTCACTGGTTGAATAAAACTCCACTGTAACGCCATCTATAAACGGATTGGGATACACGTTCACCACACTATCTTGTACAGCACGATCGAGTGTTAATTGAGAAAGAAT
>JBIKOC010000180.1:0-4621 GCA_044358335.1 Flavobacteriales bacterium
TTCAGCATCTGCTTTGGCTTTCGCTTCTGCCTCCGCTTTGGCTTTCGCTTCTGCTGCTTTTGCCTCGGCTACTGCTTTTGCTTTAGCCTCAGCTTCAGCTTTTAACTTCGCCTCAGCATCTAATTTGGCACGTTCTGCAGATTCTTTTTCTGCTTTTGCTCTTGCTTCAGCATCAGCTTTTGCTTTTGCTTCAGCTTCCAATCGCGCTTTCTCTAATGCTGCTTTCTCGGCCGCTAATCTAGCTTCCGCTTCGGCTTTTGCTTGGGCTTCAGCTTCCTTACGAGCTTTTAAAACTGCTTCGGCTTCGGCTTTCTGACGAGCTTCGGCTTCTAATCTAGCTTTATCAGCTGCTTCTTTTTCGGCCTTGCGTCGAGCTTCTAATTCTTGTTGAGCCTTAAGTTCAGCCAATTGCTGTTGCTTCATCACACTTTCGAGTGAATCGCGCTTACGTTTATTGGTCTCTTTCTCTGCTAATTTAGCGGTCTCTGCTGCTATACGAGCACGCTCAATTTCCTCACGACGAGCTTTATCATCAGCTTCTTTCTGAGCTTTATCGCGAGCTAATGCTTCTAAACGAGCCTTTTCTTCTGCTTCGCGTCGTGCTTTCGCTTCAGCTTCTGCCTCTAATCGTGCTTTTTCAGCCGCTGATTTCTGCGCTTTTTCTGCGGCAATAGCATCTAATCTAGCTTTTTCATCAGCCTCGCGTTTAGCTTTTTCAGCTGCTTCTCGAGCATCGCGATCTGCCTTTTCTTTAGCTATCGCATCTATACGAGCCTTTTCATCGGCTTCACGCTTAGCCTTTTCAGCTAACTCCTTCTCCAATCTTAATTTTTCTTCTGCCGCTTTACGAGCAGCTAAATCGTTTTCTAGTTTTGCCTTTTCAGCTTCTGCTGCTGCCGCTGCTGCTTTGGCTTCTGCATCACGTTTTGCTTTATCAGCAGCATTATTAGCAGATGCCAATGAATCAGCTAATTGTTTAGCACGTTCAGCAGCAGCTTTTTGTTCAGCTAGCTGTTGCTTCTTAAGTTCTTCGGCTTTCTTTTTCTCCTCAGCTAAACGAGCTTGTTCTTCGGCTGAATTTTTCTTGACGCTAGTTAGTTCTTTGTATTCCTTTAGTTGACGATTCGTTGAGCGAATTAAATTTTCTTTGAAATCGAAATTATATACATCATCATCATAAACGATGTCGTGCTTGATGGTATAAGGAACTTTTTCAATCTCAGGTTTTAAAACCACATTTAACTCATAATCCGGAAAACCTTCTTCCTGTCGCTCTTTTGGACAAAAAGTATTCAAGGAAATTAAAGTTGTAATGCTTCCTGGCTTTGAAAAGCTAATCTCACACTCTTTGTTTAAGCCAACACGAACTTGAAATTTCCCAGTGAGTGGATCAAACTTGAGGTATTCATTTCGACCATTACATAACAATCGAATACTTGCACCGTCTGAAATAGCCCCACTTTCGGAAGTAAGGAATCCATCATATATAATAAATTCTCTCCTTCCTTGCGCTTGAACAGTAAAAGAGAAAACAACTAAATGGACAAAAAAGAATAGTATTCGGTAGATTTTCATTTCAATCTTTGATTCCCTTCGAAAAGGGCAAAAGAGGGTACTTGTTTGGATTATACCTGCAAAACTAACAACTGTGGCTAATTTCCACGTGTTTTACTGGTAGAAAATTATTCAAAATATCAACAATTGAACATTAAAATTACTGAAGCAATCATAACGGAGAACAATTCTGAATCGTATGTGACTAAAAACGTTTTAAAGCCATACCTGCGATTGTTTTGCCTATCGATAATGATGAAGTCGCTGCAGGTGAAGGTGCATTTAGAACATGGATAACATTTTCCTTCTCAAGAAAGGCAAAATCATCGAGTAATCCACCTGAACGATCACATGCTTGGGCTCTTACACCAGCACCAGCAGGCACTAAATCACTTTGTTGCACTTCTGGAATAAGCTCTTGCAAAGCTCGCGTAAAAGCTGATTTACTAAACGACCGATAGTATTCGCCTATTCCCGTTTTCCAATATTTTGTAGCTACTTTCCTGAATCCTGGCCAACTCAATGAACTCCATAACTCGCTTGCATTAAATGAAGTTCGTGTATAACCTTCACGTTTAAATGCAAATACAGCATTCGGACCTGCTTCTATTCCACCATCAATCATTTTAGTAAAATGTACTCCTAGGAATGGGAAATTTGGATCAGGCACAGGATAAATCAAGGTTTTCACTAATGAACGGCGATCGTCACGAAGCTTATAATATTCACCACGAAATGGAATAATTCGCACATCTATTTCGGGATGTGTCATAGCAGCAATTTTATCGGAATACAAGCCTGCGCAGTTAATAACCAGCTTAGTTTCAAAATCACCTTTGTTTGTTTGAATCATTGCTCCTTTATCGAACAGTTTAATCCCTGTGACCTTTGTCCCTGTTTGAATTACTCCCCCCGAATTGAGGATGCACTCTGCCAATTTTTGAGAAACTGCTTTATAATCGATGATACCAGTATAAGGAACTTGAATAGCTTCTATACCAGCACAATGAGGTTCAATTTCCCTAAGTTCTTCACCCGATATTTTACGTATTTCCGTCAAGCCATTTTCAATCCCTCGTTGATATAAATTATTCAATAGTGGGATTTGTTCCTGATTTGTCGCAACTACAACTTTCCCACATAAATCGAATGGAATAGTATGTTTCCTAGCAAAATCAAGAAGCATATTATATCCTTCGATGCAATTCTGAGCTTTTAGGGAACCAGGTTTATAATACAAGCCAGAGTGAATCACACCACTATTATTACCCGTTTGATGTTGAGATACTTTTTCTTCTTTTTCGAGAAGTAACAAACGTAGTTCAGGCTTCTCCTGAAGTAAAGTGTATGCTGTTGCCAGACCAACAATTCCACCTCCTATAACAATACAATCGTGATTCATTCAAGTGAATTTGGAGCACAAAAATACATGCTTTACCCAACGAAAACTAAAAAACCGGCTTGCTTGTTAGGGCTTACCGGTTTTAACAACAAAACACTTGTCTTAATTTCATACTAAATCTGTTTCAAGGAAACTTATATCGAGTTATGCACCAGATCATAAGCTCCTCAGCTTCAGGTTCGACTAATCGTTGAAATGCTTTTCGAAGTTCTTTGATAAACAAACTTGCATCAAAGCTAACATTCTCTAAAATGACTTTACTGTATTCGAGCATCGACATAGACATAACACAAACTATTAAAACGTTCAACATAGCCAGTTTGAAACGAATTATTGCCGGAATATTGTCCGGAAATGGGAGTATTCACAAAGTTTAACACTTTGTCAATGCATCGTATACTGGATAGTAAATTGTTTTTCGATAGTGTGTAGTCTTTAGTTTGAATTCATTATGCTCCCATTTTCATAACTACATCTCTGTAGTAGCGAAAACGAATTTTTGCAGGAATGAGTCGAGGATGAAATTGCTCATCCAACTTCTCTTTAACCCGTGTACGCAATTCTTGACGTGAGGTTGCAGAAACGAATATAGATTCCCCAACAGCGCGTGCAAATAGCTCATTTTCAGATTTTTCTTTCACTAAGAAAACTAATCGTGTATGAGTTGGTTGATCAGCCCAATTGTAAATTAACTTCCAGTGTGCAGCAGCACCTAACATCACAAAAACATGAAAAATCTCATGTGATCCAATAAAACCAGGAACCAATTCAGGCCAACGTAGAAAATCAATTGCTGCACCAATAGAATAAAACAAGCCTCCTAATAAAGCTAAACGAATCGCCCTGAAACCATATAATCTTCCTGCTTTTAATATCGATGCTAATGCTGTCCATCCCAAAGCCATGAAAACACTTAATGTCGCCCACTCAGGAATTTGATCAATCAAAATAACTGTTAGTAATAGTCCAACTATAGCAACTACCCATAAGTATATGAGCATTCCCCATCTCCACCAACCTCTGAACATTATAACGTGAATAGGTGTCGCCGTTCCAGCTATCATGACAAAAATCGCAGCATAATCGAGTCGTCGAAAAACTTGTCTGCCTAAGCCCGGTTCTAAAGCATGATAAACACCACTCATGGTAAACATGAGAATAATACCAATCATAAAAACGATGAGCGATCCGACACGTATTTGGTTACCCCAACCACGTCGAATTAAAATTGCACCAGTACATAAAGTTATTAGGGCTCCCAGTAAATGAGTCCAGCTCGATATCGGTTGGTAGAATCCCAGCATAACCTTAAATTTAAATTCATGGATAGTTCTTATACCAATCCTTGAATTTAATGTTGCCGGAAAAAAGCCACGAAACTTACATGTGAAAATCTCCTATTGAAGAACTAATGATTCGAATCAGGAGTTTCGAAATGCTTATTGAAGTCTTAAACGAGATCCACCCAAATATCTTGAATCGGAATAAACATCGACTTGATAAATACCTTTTTGTAGCTTCTTATTTAGTTCAAATCCTAATTCCATCCGATCAGCGGCGCCCTTCCCTTCCCATTTAGCCAAAGCTGCTGGTTGAATGGTCATATTTTCACCTTCTAAAGAAAGAGTAATTGGAAGTTCTTTTCCAGGTATGCCTTTACATTGC
>JBIKOC010000071.1:0-7014 GCA_044358335.1 Flavobacteriales bacterium
AAGTAAATTTACCAATATCGCCCGCAGTTAGTTGGCTTTGACCATTAAGGCTGATCACAACTTTTTCGTGCTCAGTACTATCGATCTGACGCTTAAAGCGAACTTGTTTAAGGTTAAGAATGATCTCGGTAACATCTTCAACCACGCCTTTAATGGTGGAGAATTCATGTTCCACTCCTTCAATTTTAATTGAAGTAATGGCAAATCCTTCTAATGAAGAAAGAAGAATTCGACGGAGAGCATTACCAACTGTAATTCCATACCCTGGTTCAAGTGGTCTGAACTCAAACTGACCATGTTGATCAGTTGATGAGATCATGATTACTTTGTCGGGACGTTGAAAAGCCAGTATAGCCATATGTATTCGTGGTTTGAATGGTGAGGTAAGAGGACTGTAACGAATTATTTCGAGTACAATTCCACAATCAGTTGTTCCTTAATGTTCTCAGGAATCAGTTCACGTTCCGGATAGTTCAGGAATGTTCCACTGAGTGATGAAGCATTAAATTCCAACCATGAATATTTGTTGGTGTGTCCAGAAACAGCATTCTGAATAATTTCCATTGATTTTGACTTCTCACGCACAGCGATTTTATCACCAGCCTTCAAAGTATAAGATGGAATGTTAACTACTGCTCCGTTTACTGTAATGTGACGATGAGAAACTAATTGACGAGCACCTGAACGAGTGTTAGAAAGACCTAAACGGTAAACCACGTTGTCCAAACGAGCTTCAATTAATTTAAGCAACATCTCACCTGTTACACCCTGTGCACGACTTGCGCGATCAAAAATTAACGCAAATTGTTTCTCGAGGATTCCGTAAGTATATTTCGCTTTTTGCTTCTCCTGAAGCTGAACTCCATATTCAGAAACTTTTTGACGCTTCTTAGAGTTCCCATGCATTCCGGGAGGATAGTTCTTCTTAGTAAGCACCTTGTCCGGACCAAAGATTGGTTCACGGAACTTACGGGCGATCTTGGATTTCGGGCCGATATATCTTGCCATGAGGTTGTATTGTTAAAATGAATGATTAAACGCGGCGGCGTTTTGGTGGGCGGCATCCATTATGTGGAACCGGTGTTACATCAACGATCTCGCTTACTTCGATACCGCTATTGTGGATTGTACGAATTGCAGATTCGCGACCACCGCCTGGTCCTTTAACAAACACCTTCACTTTGCGAAGACCTTGGTCGTATGCAACTTTTGAACAGTCGCCTGCAGCCATTTGACCCGCATAGGGTGTGTTTTTCTTAGATCCGCGAAATCCCATCTTGCCAGCTGAACTCCAGGAAATTACCTGGCCACTTGTGTTGGTGAGGGATACAATAATATTGTTAAAGGTTGCATTAATGTGAGCGTGACCCACTGCTTCCACTTTAACAACACGCTTCTTGGTTGTTTTGGTTGTTTTAGCCATTTCTTAATGGATTCTACGATTGATTCGGATTCAGGAATATTATTTAGTTACCTTTTTCTTATTGGCAACTGTTTTCTTTTTCCCTTTCCGGGTACGTGCATTGTTTTTAGTAGTTTGTCCTCGAACTGGTAACCCAGAACGGTGACGTATACCGCGATAGGATCCGATATCCATTAAACGTTTAATGTTCAACTGAACTTCTGAACGAAGTGCACCTTCTACTTTAAACGTATTGTTAATGATATCACGGATCTTCCCTAATTCATCATCATTCCACTCCGATACTTTTTTATCGAATGAAATTCCTGCTTCATTGAGGATTTTCTGTGCTGTAGAGCGGCCGATCCCAAATATATAGGTCAGTCCAATTTCTCCACGCTTATTTTTAGGAAGGTCAATTCCGGAAATACGAGCCATGTTGTATGCTGTTTGGTGCTTATCCTTGACGTTGTTTGAACTTAGGATTCTTTTTGTTGATTACATAAAGTCTCCCTTTGCGGCGTACAATCTTGCAGTCCACACTCCGTTTCTTAATGGAGGTTTTTACTTTCATTGTGTTATTATTTGTAGCGATAAGTTATCCGACCTTTTGACAAATCGTATGGAGACATCTCCACTTTTACCTTATCACCGGGTAAAATCTTGATATAGTGCATACGCATCTTTCCAGATATGTGTGCAATGATAACGTGCTCGTTCTCCAGTTCCACGCGAAACATTGCATTCGACAATGATTCGATAATGGTTCCGTCTTGCTCGATGGAGGACTGTTTTGACACGTTTATTATTCGTTTTTATGTTAAACTACCAATTCATTCCGTTCTTTCAGAGCTTCTTCAACATACTCAAATGAAGAAAGAATATCTGCCTTGCCTTTTTGAATTGCAATAGTATGTTCAAAATGTGCCGAAGGTTTCTTATCCGCGGTTCGGATGGTCCAACCATCATTTCCGTGAACTACATTCTTCGTTCCCATGTTAATCATAGGTTCAATTGCAATCACTAACCCTTCCTGTAGCTTAATCCCTGAACCGCGTTTTCCAAAGTTTGGAACTTCGGGCGATTCGTGAAGATTTTTGCCAATTCCATGACCAACTAACTCACGAACAACTGAATATCCATGTTTTTCGCAATAGGTCTGAATTTCGTAGCTGATATCATGCAATCGTTTTCCAGGAAGTGCTACCCCGATTCCTCGAAGCAAACTCTCTTTAGTCACTTGCATTAATTGCTTATATGATTCAGGAATTTCACCAATACCAAAGGTATAGGCAGAATCTCCATAAAATCCATCTTTTAAAACGCCACAATCAACAGAAACTATTTCTCCTGATTCATAAGGACGGTTATCCGGAATTCCATGTACTACCTGATCATTCGGGGAAATACAAAGAGAATTTGGAAATCCTCCATAACCTTTAAAAGCAGGAATTCCTCCGTTGTCACGAATAAATTCCTCAGCAATTTTATCCAGCTGCAAACTGGTAACCCCAGGGCCGATGATTTTGGCAACTTCCGCTAGGGCACGGGCAACAAGTAAAGAACTAATTCTTATGCGTTCAATTTCTTCGGCGGTCTTGTAATAGATCATCCAAAAAAAATCTTAGCTAGCCATACTTACAGGAGAAGTTGCGTTTGCACGCCCCTTGATTCGTCCACTCTTCATTAAGCCATCATATTGACGCATCAATAAATGACTCTCGATTTGTTGAAGTGTATCTAAAACAACTCCTACTAAAATTAGTAGAGATGTTCCCCCATAAAATTGCGCAAATTTATTTGTTACACCAATCATCATTGCCAATGCAGGTAGAATTGCAACTACTGCTAAGAATACCGCACCCGGGAGTGTAATACGTGACATGATGCTATCGATGAATTCAGCCGTTTGACGACCAGGTTGTATCCCCGGCACAAATCCTCCACTACGTTTCATTTCTTCAGCCATGTTTTTCGGATTAACCGTTATTGCTGTATAGAAATATGTGAAGAGAATAATCATCACTGCAAATGAGAAGTTATACCAGAAACCAGTCACATTAGAGAATGTTGCCATAACTCCTTGTAACGATTCAATACCAGCATAACCTACAATAGTAATTGGGATGAACATGATTGCCTGAGCAAAAATGATTGGCATCACACCCGCAGCATTTACGCGTAACGGAATATACTGACGAGCCCCACCAACTTGTTTATTTCCTTGGATTCGTTTAGCTACTTGTACTGGAATTCTTCTAACTCCTTGAACAAGCATAATCGACATGATGACAATGAACAATAGTATAACAAGTTCAAGAAGGAACATTACCATACCTCCACCTTGTTGCTCTACACGAGATCCAAATTCAGCTAAGATTGCTGCTGGAAGATTTGCAATAATACCCACCATGATGATTAATGAGATACCGTTACCAATACCACGATCTGTGATACGTTCTCCTAACCACATAATAAACATAGTTCCAGCAACAAGTATTATTGTTGATGATACCCAGAAGAATGCAGTATTATCAGATATAGCATTAACCCCTAATTGAGAGTTCAAGTTAGCTAAATAACCCGGAGCCTGAAACGCTGTAATTATTACGGTCAAATAACGAGTAAATTGATTCATCTTTTTTCTTCCACTTTCACCTTCTTTCTGCATTTTTTGGAAATACGGAACAGCAATAGTTAAAAGTTGAATAACAATAGATGCAGAGATGTATGGCATGATACCCAATGCAAAGATGGATGCATTCGAAAATGCACCACCGGAAAACATATTGAGTAACCCCAAAATTCCTTCTGAAGTTTGTTGCTTCAATGCACCAAGTGCATTTGGGTCAACACCAGGCAATACCACGAACGAGCCCAGTCTGTAAATGAGCAGGAAAAGAAGCGTATTGCCAATTTTGGTGCGAAGCTCCTCTACTTTATAAATGTTCTTTATGGTATTGATCAGATTCTTCATCAGGCAATGGTTGTAGCGCTACCGCCAAGTGATTCAATAGCTGTTTTTGCAGAAGATGTATAAGCGTGAACAGTGATAGCTAATTTTGCTTTCAATTCTCCACGTCCTAATACTTTAATACGGTCATTTTTTGAAGCTAAACCGTTTTGTTGAAGAGTTTCAAATGTGATAGTATCTAATTTCTTCTCATCAGCAAGTTTCTGAAGTGTATCGAGGTTGATTCCACGGTACTCTACACGGTTGATGTTCTTAAATCCAAATTTAGGAACACGACGTTGAAGCGGCATCTGACCTCCTTCAAAACCTACCTTACTTGAATATCCAGAACGTGACTTAGCTCCTTTATGTCCACGGGTAGAAGTACCACCACGACCGGAACCTTGTCCACGACCAATCCGCTTGCTGCTTTTTACTGAGCCAGTTGCCGGCTTAAGATTACTGAGGTTCATTTCTCAATGATTTTTTTCAGATTTCTTCTACAGAAACCAGATGTTTAATTTTATTTACCATTCCAAGAATCTGTGGAGTGGCCTCATGCTCAACTGGATTGTGCATTTTGCGAATCCCTAGAGCACGTAGTGTCAATTTTTGACGCTCCGGACGGTCAATACCGCTTTTAATCTGAGTGATTTTAACTTTTGACATAGGAGGCAATATTATCCGTTGAATACTTTTTCCATTGTAATACCACGCTGTTGAGCAATGGTAGCAGGATCACGCATTAGACTTAAAGCATGAATTGTTGCTTTAACCACATTGTGTGGATTGGATGATCCTTTCGATTTAGCAAGTACGTCAGTGATACCAACGCTCTCTAATACTGCACGCATCGCACCACCAGCAATTACACCAGTACCATGAGCTGCAGGTTTCAAGAAAACCAAAGCACCTCCAAATTTCCCAATTTGCTCATGTGGAACAGTTCCATTGATTACAGGAACCTTAATCAGAGTCTTTTTTGCATCATCAACACCTTTGCTAATAGCATCAGTAACCTCTTTTGCTTTTCCGAGACCGTGACCAACTATACCTTTTTCATTTCCAACAACAACAATAGCTGAAAATGTAAAGGCACGTCCTCCTTTTGTTACTTTGGTTACACGATTAACGCCAACCAGCTTATCTTTTAATTCAATTTCGCTGGAGCGAACTCGTTTAATATTTGCGTTTGCCATGTTCTGATTAGAATTTTAGACCACCTTCACGTGCACCTTCAGCTAGGGACTTCACTCGACCGTGGTAAAGATAACCATTTCGGTCAAAGTGAACTTCACTGATACCAGCTTCTAAGGCTTTTGCAGCGATTGCTTTCCCTACTAGGGCAGCTTGTTCGATCTTGTTAATTTTTTTAGAAGAAATTGATGCTTCAGTTGAAGATGCAGCCACTATTGTGTGCCCTTTACTGTCGTCGATCAATTGAACGTAGATGTCCTTGTTGCTGCGGTAAACACTCATGCGAGGTGCATTAGTATCGCCAACAACCACTTTGCGGATGCGCTCTTTGATTCGCGCTCTTCTGAATTCTTTCGTGATAGCCATGATCCGTAATGATTCTTATTTCTTACCAGCAGATTTACCAGCTTTGCGGCGAAGTTCTTCTCCTACGAACTTGATACCTTTACCTTTATATGGCTCAGGTTTACGTAATGAACGAATCTTTGCAGCCACCATACCCAGTAATTGTTTGTCGGTGGATTTCATAATGATGAGCGGGTTCTTTCCACGCTCAGTTTTGGTTTCAACTTGAATTTCTGATGGTAATTCAAACGTGATATTGTGAGAATAACCAAGAGAAAGCTCTAAAAGTTGGCCAGTATTAGCTGCACGGTAACCCACACCAACTAATTCTTGTTGTGTTGTAAAACCTTCAGATACACCTTTTACCATATTGGCAATTAGTGAACGATATAGACCGTGCTTTGCACGTTGATCTTTATCGTCGTTCTGACGTGATACTGTTACGTTTCCATCTTCAACACTTAGTTGAATTGCAGGATCTACAGCTTGATGTAATTCGCCTAGTGGCCCTTTAACAGTAATCAGGTTGCTGGATGATACAGAAACTGTAACTCCATTAGGCAACGTGACAGGCATTTTTCCAATACGTGACATGATTCTTTTCCTCTTTGGCGATTAATAAACGTAGCAGAGAACTTCTCCACCCACATTTTCACGGCGTGCTTCCTTATCGGTCATTACACCTTTTGATGTAGATAGAATGGCAATACCTAATCCGTTAATTACGCGTGGAATATTTGCCACGTGTGAATACTTACGTAATCCTGGCTTTGATACACGTGAAAGTGTACGGATTGCAGGTATTTTAGTAACCGGATGATATTTCAATGCGATTTTGATCGTGCCCTGTGGATCAGTGGCTGATGCGTCCTCGAATTTGTAACTGAGGATGTATCCTTTTTCAAAAAGGATTTTTGTCATCTCACGTTTCATCTTCGACGATGGAATTTCAGCTACGCGATGGTTAGCGTTGATGGCGTTCCGGAGCCTGGTTAGATAATCTGCGATCGGGTCGGTCATTTTAATTTGTATTTTATTGATTCTTTAAGCGAATTACCAGCTAGCTTTTGTAATCCCTGGGATTTTCCCATCAGATGCCATTTCACGGAATGTGATA
>JBIKOC010000072.1:0-6939 GCA_044358335.1 Flavobacteriales bacterium
ATACAGTTAGGAATTCCAATGATGACAATCAAAGGTGGAATCAATGCAGTTAAAATGGTAATCTTATAACCAAGCAAAACCATGGTCCCGACACACCAAACCACACTTATGGCAACAACAAGTAATGGGAAAATGATGGCTTTGAAGGAACGGAAAAACAATAATAACACGAGCGCCGTCACCAATAATGACATCCACAAAAACATCCCAAGTTCCTTCTTGAGCTTTTCCGAATTCATCGTCCGGATATACGGTAAACCGGAATAATGAACCTCCAAATTGTGTTTCTGAGAAAACTTGTCGGTATAGGATGTTAAATGCTCTATTAACTCTTTACGGCCCTTGGTATCGATGCTTTTCTGATCCATTGTGACCAGCATCACCGTAGCATATTTTCCTTCGTTGGTTTTAGTTAGAAGGAGGTCTTGATAAAAGGGTAGTGATAGGATGACTTTCTTAAGGCTATCAAGTTCTTCCTGTGTTTTAGGATCTTGTTTTATAACTGGATCAATCTGAAATTTTTGGAGCGAATCATCGCGTTGCAGATTATATATCCCAGAAAGCGATAATAAGCCTCGAACTTCAGGTAAAGCTTTTATTGAATCGCCTGCTTCTTTCCAGGCATTGAAAAGCTCTTTTTGAAATAGATTTTCTGATTCGATACCGATAACGAGAATGTTGGCATCTTCACCAAAACGTTCTTTAAACGAGGCGTATGCTTGGAATTCAGGATCGTCTTGAGGGAGAATTTGAGCGAGCGCATAAGTCATTTCCGCCTTGGTCGCCATCCAACCCATGAACACAGTCATTACTGTGATCACAATTAGGATCGGTAATCGATAACGGAGAATAATGCGTGAAAGTGCCGCCCACATATTGTTTCAGTTCAATCTGATGAGCGTCTTTTTTGAGGACAGAACACCCTGATATCAGGAGGGCGAAGGTAGAAAAAACGTCTATACTAGCGTGTAAAATTGACGCTCTTTGTGGGAATCTCGTAAAAAATATGACATGCTTTTTTAGATTCGGGAGAAAACGATGAAATCGCTTGATGGTGGCTGAATTCCGGCAGCTTTTAATGTGCGAGCAATTTGTCCGCGATGATAGGTTCCGTGATTACTCACATGTGTGCAGATTTCAGCAAGAGAATTTTGGAATGACTGTCCTTCCTGATTTTTGTAAATAACCTCGAAATCGAACAACTCATTTTTATGTTTCTCAATAATATCTAACCATTTTTGAGTAGATGATTGATTGAGAAATTCTATTTCTGGCAGCGATTTAAGTGAAAAAAGTTCTTTTCCTCCTGGGATGTCCTGAATACGGCACAACCAGATTTCCTGAGCACCAAGATTATGACTCAAGAATTCAAGCGCATTTTCGGGAATGACAATTCCAGAGGCTTGAGCAGTTTTCAAAACTTCTATAAAGCGGGAGTTTGCCCAGTCGTTGTAGGCAAATAGGCGTAAAAAATAAGCAGCATCCATATGGTAAAAGTATGAATGCTGCTTGGATTGAAGTCAATTACAATTTAATTTCTTCGTCCTGTTTATTCAAGAAATGATATTCAAGAAAATGATAAGATGCATTGGCTTTTACAGGAATCCAAGATTTGTATTTAAGCCACCATTTCATCTGAATAGAAGGAAATCCTTGTTTGAGAAATGCAGCAATAAATGGATTTACCCAAAGCTGAACCGATTTCTCATTTTGTTCTTTGATGATGTAACGTAAGTTGTTTTCAATTTCATCTGTAATGAGTATAGATGGTTGAACTTCTCCCGTTCCGTTACAAGTAGGGCATTTCTCTAGCGTTTCAATTACCAGTTCCGGACGAACGCGCTGACGGGTAATTTGAATTAGCCCAAATTTACTTGGAGGCAGGATAGTATGTTTTGCCCGATCCTGAGCCATGTCTTCTTTCAATTTATCGAAAAGCACCTTGCGATTGTTGGGCGAGTGCATATCGATAAAATCGATCACGATAATTCCACCCATATCGCGCAGACGCAGTTGACGAGCAATTTCGGAAGCTGCTTCCATGTTGCAGTCAAAGGCATTGGTTTCCTGATCGTTGTCTGAACGGGAACGATGTCCACTGTTCACATCAATCACGTGCATGGCTTCGGTGTGCTGAATAATCAGGTAGGCACCGCTTTTCATGCTAACATTTTGTCCAAATGCTGCTTTTATCTGACGATCAACACCATAGGCTTCGAAAACATCTTCTTTGCCTTTGTGAAGTTTGACTATTTTCTCTTTATCAGGAGCGATATGAGCGATATAGTTTCGCACTTCGCTGAAAATAGTTTGGTCGTCTACAACGATACTATTAAATGAATCGTTGAGTATGTCGCGTAATAGGGCCGACGTACGTTTAATTTCTCCAAGGACTTTCGTTTTCGGCTGAGCCGTTGGGAGGTTCTGCACAAGCAGATTCCAGCGTTCAATTAGTTCGTTGAGGTCCTGGTCCAGTTCAGCTACTTTTTTATTCGTAGCAACGGTGCGAATAATAACACCAAACCCTTTCGGGCGGATGCTCATTATGAGCCGTTTAAGTCGATTGCGTTCTTCCGACTCTTTAATCTTCTGTGATACGGATACTTTATCACTGAATGGTACAAGAACGAGATATCTTCCTGCCAAAGATAGTTCCGAGCTAATGCGCGGGCCTTTGGTGGAGATTGGTTCTTTGGCAATTTGTACCAGAATCGGGCTGTTGTTCTGAAGCACATCGGCAATCTTCCCATCCTTTCGGATATCGGAATCCATTTTGAAATCGGCAAGCGATGCTGTTGGAAGTTTATTTGCCAGACCCTGTTTCATGTATTTAATCAGGGACTGCACTTGTGGGCCAAGATCGAGATAATGCAAAAACGCATCTTTCTCATACCCTACATCGACAAATGCAGCATTGAGTCCGGGCATAACTTTCTTGACGCGACCTAAATAGATGTCACCTACGGCAAAGCTATTATTGCTTTTTTCGCGGTTTAACTCTATTAGTCGGCGGTCTTCCAGCTGTGCAATGACGATCTCATTGCCGGAGGCATTGATGATCAGTTCTTTGTTCACGAGTTTTAGCTTATTCCGGAAGAGTTTATACAAATGACAAAAAAGGGCAGCATGTTTAAATGGCCCTTAAGTCATTAATTTCCGGAATGATGGAAACGGAACAGGAGCTGTCTTAGCGAATACACGTTTCCTATTAATCCTTGGGAAGAACAGGAAATGAGTATTAGCGTAACAGTCTGTTACTTATTTCTTTTTATGACGATTCTTTCTTAAACGCTTTTTGCGCTTATGAGTAGCCATTTTATGACGTTTTCTTTTCTTACCGCTTGGCATAGGAAATTTTTTAAAATGTGATTAATTCGTTTGAATTCGTTGAATACGTCTTTCTGCTTCGGTTAGCAGAAGCGTATCGGTGCTTGTTTTTTTCAGTTCTTGAAGAACTTTCAGTGCCTTTTTTGAATCTCCCTGAGCTTCGAGTGCATCACTCAGGTAAATCCGCACCTCATTGAGTTCGGGTTGAATGGCAAGTACCTTCTCGAAACGCGAAACAGCCTTATCGTACTGACCACTTTGCATCGAGAAGAATCCAAGATTCATTTGTGCATCCAAATTGGTAGAATCTGCTTTAACTGCTTCACGCAGTAGCATAATTCCTTTCATTGGTTCCTGACTTCCACTTACATATGCAATTCCCAATTGGGTTTTAACATCATTGTTTTCTGGATCAAGGCTTTTTGCTTTTTCAAGGCATTCGATTGACCGCTGAGAAACAGCAGCTTTATCTTCTCCCTCGAAAAAGCGAGAAAGCCCAAGGAATCGTTTACCAGCACTTAACCAGTCCATTCCAGAACCCGTTAATTGTGCTTTTTGGTACACATATTCTGCAGCAATTCCTGGCCGCATTTGACGATCCCAAACTGATGTAAGAGAGTCGAGCCAGATTGATTTGCTGCGTTCATCCGCTTGCTTAAGGCGTCCTTCAAAGAACTCAATAGTTGCTAGTGCCGAAGCATCACTGCTTTTTTTGACGGCTGCCAACTGCTCTTCAAATTGTTGATCGGCTGATGGCGTTTTCGATATACCAGCTTCTTCGTCTTTTCTGAATCCTTCGCGAGGCAAAATAAACACTGCTGCACCCACTAATAAAGAAGCCGAAATGACTACGATTTGTTTGCTGGTCATCGGTTAATTAGGCTTTCACTGATTTTTTTACTTTATCACTGAATGTTTTAGCCGGCTTGAAAGACGGGATAAAATGCTCAGGGATAACAATCGTAGTGTTTTTAGAAATGTTACGGCCTTTTTTAGTAGCACGTTTTTTCACTACAAAGCTGCCGAATCCACGGAGGTAAACATTCTTACCTGATGAAAGATTTGTTTTTACAGACTTCATAAAGGCTTCTACAGTAGCCTGTACGGTCACTTTCTCAATTCCTGTCTTATCCGCAATTTCTGCAACAATTTCAGCTTTGGTCATGGCTGGTTGAATTTTAAAGATTTATGTTTGATTTAGTTTTTTGTTACTGTGGATGTTACGTCCTTTAAAAACGGGTGGCAAAGATACTAGTTTTCTTTTCAAACGAAAAGATTTTTTAGAAATGTTGGAAAGCCCTATCATTGCTATGATGGAAAGGAATATGGATGGTTTTTCTGAGCAACTTTTGACCTGGTATGGTGCATCTTTCAGGCCTTTGCCGTGGAGAGAAACGAAGGACCCCTATGCTATTTGGCTTTCGGAAGTTATCCTTCAACAAACCCGAATCGAGCAAGGCACACCTTACTACTATAAGTTCCTCGAGAACTTCCCAACTATTAATGATCTAGCAAATGCTTCCGAAGATCTTGTACTTCATTGTTGGCAAGGACTCGGTTATTATTCTCGTGCTCGAAATTTACATGCTGCGGCCAAGAAAGTTCGCGATGAATTCATGGGAGTTTTTCCTTCCGATTATGAATCAATCTATTCACTTCCCGGAGTTGGACCCTATACCGCTGCTGCCATTGCATCCATCGCATTTAATTTACCCTATGCTGTGGTGGATGGAAATGTGTACCGATTTTTATCTCGTTTGTTTGGAATCAATACTCCAATAGATTCTCCTGCTGGGAAAAAGGAATTCCAGCTTTTAGCTCAATCTCTTATCAACTTAAAACATCCCGGAAATTTTAATCAAGCAATGATGGAATTTGGTGCTCGAGTTTGTCGCCCAACTTCGCCCGATTGTGAATCATGTATTTTCCGTTCAAGTTGCATCGCCTATACCAGTTCAACAATCGATAAGCTTCCTGTAAAAGCATCCAAAACAAAAGTGCGGAATCGATATTTTAATTTTCTAATCATTTGCGATGATCAGGATAACGTACTCATCGAGAAACGTGGGGCAAACGATATCTGGCAAGGCTTGTATCAGTTTCCTTTGATTGAAACAGAATCAAGTTCTCAAGCTGATGAGATTCTTGATGTGCTTCCTATCTTAAATGAAAGCTCGTTTCAAATTCAAAAGGTCTCCTCCGAACTCAAACACATCCTCAGCCACCAGCATTTATTTGCTCGATTTATTCATATACGAGTAGCTATTCTGCCACATCATCTTTTCCCCCAAGCTGAATCTATTCCTCTGGAAAGCTTAAAAGACCGGGCATTTCCTCGACTTATCACCCGATATTTAAAAATCTAGCCTTTTCAAATCTCATCCGATTGAGCCAAATTCTAAATTAACTATATTTGATATTGATCATTTATGGATAGCTAGTATGGCAGGAGTAAACAAAGTGATTCTGATTGGGAATGTGGGAAAAGATCCTGAGGTGAAAGTCCTCGAAAATGGTATACATGTAGCCAATTTCCCACTCGCAACTACCGAAATTTATAAGAAAGACGGTAACCGAGTTGAACAAACCGAGTGGCACAATATCGTTCTTTGGCGTGGCTTAGCAGAAGTAACTGAAAAAATTGTCCGCAAAGGTGCCACCATATACATTGAAGGGAAATTGCGCTCCAGAACTTGGGAGGACAAAGATAAAATCAAACGTTATTCGGTAGAAATTGTAGCTGATACGCTAACTATATTATCGGGTCGACGAGAAGATCCTTCTCACCACGATCAAGGTGAACACTATTCCGATGACCAAGCACATTAATCGCGAGGCTATTCTATCTTAGCCCCAGATTTTGTATTGCTTTATGATAGGAAGAACGTTGATTTCTTTAGGATTTATTTCGCTGGTATCATTAGGTCTTATCTCTTGTGGTGAAGAAGAAGTTACCATGCCCCGACCGCGCGGCTATTATCGAATAGATTTACCAGAGAAGTCCTATCAGACTTTTGAAAGCGATTGTCCGTATAGTTTTGAATACCCCAATTATGCCATTATGCAGCTCGATACAAACCGAAAAGGCGAACGTTGCTGGGCGAATTTGGTGATTCCTAAACTACATGCTACTGTCCACATCAGCTATAAAGATGTGAAGAATGATGGTGGGCGCTTTATCGAAGATTCAAGAAATCTAGCTTACAAACATGCTGCTAAGGCTAGTCAAATTGAGGAATACCTCATCCGTTATCCCGAAAAAAAAGTTTACGGAATTATTTATGAAATAGGTGGAAATGCAGCGTCTTCAATTCAATTTCATGTGACCGATAGTACGTCACATTTTCTCCGTGGCTCTTTGTATTTCTACGCTGCGCCTAATGCTGATTCGCTTGCACCAGTTCTTTCGTTTGTTCGCAAAGATATCGATCACCTCATTGAGACACTGGCCTGGAAGTAATTGCGGACTCGCTTGGTTTGGCTGATTTCGAAGCTAACAGAATAGCAAATTGAGCAGCGAATAATAAGCTGGCTAAAATAAGATGCATTGGTTGAGCTGCTTCAGGCATATCCCATATGGCGAGAGCAATTCCAACGGTTATTTCTGCCAAA
>JBIKOC010000437.1:0-6922 GCA_044358335.1 Flavobacteriales bacterium
GTTGGATGTTGTTGGCAAAGCCGATAAACTAACACCCGAACAAATAGCTGCAACCTGCGTGAACGTTGGTGTTACATTCGGGTTGACTGTGATGGTCATCGTAGCTGTGGTAGCACATTGTCCAGCAGTTGGTGTGAAAGTGTAAGTGGTGGTTGTTGTGTTATCCAGCGCTGGCGCCCATGTTCCAGTGATACCGTTGTTCGAAGTTGTCGGCAAAGCCGATAAACTAGCACCCGAACAAATAGCTGCAACTTGCGTGAACGCTGGTACTATATTCGGGTTGACTGTGATGGTCATTGTAGTTGTGGTAGCACAAAGTCCCGCAGTTGGTGTGAACGTATATGTTGTGGTAGTTGTGTTATCTAGCGCTGGCGCCCAAGTACCGGTTATACTGTTGTTCGAAATTGTTGGCAAAGCCGATAAACTAGCACCCGAACAAATAGCTGCAACCTGAGTGAATGCTGGTATTACATTCGGGTTGACTGTGATGGTCATAGTAGCTGAGGTAGCACATTGTCCAGCTGTTGGTGTGAATGTGTAAAGTGTCGTTGTTGTGTTATCAAGCGCAGGCGCCCACGTACCGGTTATACTATTGGTGGATGTTGTTGGCAATGCAGATAGACTTCCGCCCGAACAAATAGCTGCAACTTGCGTGAACGCTGGTAATATATTCGGGTTGACTGTGATGGTCATCGAAGCTGTGGTAGCACAAAGTCCAGCAGTTGGTGTGAAAGTGTAAGTGGTGGTGGTGGTGTTATCCAACGCTGGCGCCCATGTTCCAGTGATACCGTTGTTCGAAGATGTTGGTAAAGCCGATAAACTAGCACTCGAACAAATAGCTGCAACCTGTGTGAACGTTGGCGTTACTGGGGGGGCTGCAGTAACACATGTAGTTGAAAAGCAATCAGCACTTAATTGGTAATTTATTGGATTAGGAGTAGCAGAATTAAAATCAATCAAACCACTTCCATAATTACTCTCTCCACTTCCACAGGGCGTAAGAAATTGATTACTAACAAAGGTAGGAACACCAAAACCAGGATCATTCACAATCATGGCAAACAACTTTATTGTTCCTGTAGGATTCCCAAGAGCTGATAAAGGGAAGGCAAATTCAAATCCTTTAGAATTATCTCCTACACCAGAATTACTTAAATAACCTAATAATGGTGATGAGCTTGCTTGGCCTAAGAAATTATTCACATTCGTTGACATATGATATAAGTCAAAAAATGCATCACCAAAAGCTTGGTTCATGGATAATATATAATCGGGACTAAATCCAGCATCAAACGAAATGGAGCTACTCAAATTCTCTAAAGAATAATAGGTTACATTTGTTCTAACCGTCCATCCAGCAAGACTATTATATCCTCCTGCTTCACAATCGATAAAGAGTAAAACCCGATTATTTGAATTGTTTACAACAGAGCTGGCAACAGCACCGTAAAAATTGCCACCCATATTGCTTAAGAAAAGTGCATCCAAATTATTTCCAGCGCCAAATCCGCTAATTGCTGGACCACCAGCAGAAGTAGCATAGGGTGTTCCCCATTGCGGTTCGATATTTCCTTCTAGGATAAATGGTGGAGTAGGGAATGAGTTTACACAGATTTGATCACCTGAAACTAGTATAGGGCTTGTGTATGTATTCGTAGCAGAAGGAGCAACTACTTGAGTTCCATTTAACGTAAATTCATACCAAGAACCATTTCCTGCAGTAAAGGTTACTGCTTGTCCAGCACAAGGCGGATTAGGTGTTAGCGTTGGTGTAGCTGGTAATGCGTTAATGGTAATACTTTCGGATGTGGTGAATGTAGGACATGCACCAGAAGCAGCAATAGTATAGGTTACCGTATAAGTTCCAGCATTACTGCTTGATGGAGTGATTGTTCCAAGGCTTGTATTTAAAGTTAAACCTACTGGACTTGCACTAAAGGTTCCACTTGAAGTTCCAATAATGGTTGGGGTTTGTACTAACGTAATACTTTTACAGTACGGTGCTCCAGGATAAGAAATGGATGCATTTGCAGCGGTTGTTTGAGTAACAGTTACAGTCGCGCTTGCATTAACGCATGGAGTTGTTCCAATAACAGTGTACGTATAAACACCTGCTAAACTTGTTCCTGGCGTGTATGTTCCAAGGTAGCCATTCCCTAATGAAGAAGGTCCTGTCCAAGTTCCTCCAGTAGAAGGTGTTCCTCCTAGTGAACTAAAAAGATCAACTGCACTTCCATTGGAACAAACTGAATTAACGCCATTTGAACCAGCATTTGCAGGTGCTACAACCGTCACAACAGCAGTAGCCGTTCCTGTACATCCAGCTAAAGTACCTGTTGCGGTATAAGTGATTGTTCCGGTTGGATTAGCAGTTACAGTGGCTCCAGAAGTTGCCGACAAATTAGTTGATGGTGCCCAAGTATAAGTAGTGGCGCCCGATGCTGTTAAACTAACACTGCCTCCGGAGCAAATAGTAGCAGTAGCGGGTGTTACAATAACTGGAACTGGCGGTGGAGCAACTAAAGTAACATCATCCGATTGAATGGTATAGGGAATGGAACAACCATAATTCAAATAAGTCGGAGTGCCATTAAAAGAATAAAGAACATATCCACCATCACTACTTCCACTATAATTAGGTAATGAATTTGGGACGTATGTAACTGATTCACTACAGCCTGAGCCGAAGTTTAAAATTAATGGGTTGGACGTAGCAGCTCCAGAATTAACAAAATGACCTTGAGAGTTTCCCGAACATTGGAAAATCATATAAAGTGGACCGCTTAAATTGGAATAATCCGCAATAGGCGCATTTAAAACGTTTTCGGTAACTAAAACCACATTGGCATTTGCTGGTAATATTCCAGTTCCGGGCATAGGTAGAACGACTCCTCCACCTGTAATTGTTGCATTTACAGCTGCTATATAGGTTGGATTGGTACACAATCCTCTCCAGCTATCTGCTAAAGTTGGCCAAGTGACTGTTAATGCACTCGTATTAAGTGGTGATGATCCAACTTGGAAAAAAACCATCTCCTCGTTCCATTCCGAAGTTGAACAAGAATTAACTAAGATTCCCTGAATTTGAAAGCAACCCGATGCGGGAGTATATGCTGTTGAAGTGCACCCATTCGCATCTGTCACAACAACCGAATAAGTTCCAGCGCAAAGGGAAGATATCGATTGAGTTACAGCGCTATTGCTCCACAAATAGGTGTATGGGCTCGTTCCTCCAACCACATCAACTGTTGCAGTTCCATCACATAAAGATGCGCAAGTAGGATCAGTTCCATGAACGTAAATCTGTAATGCGGGTGGTTCAGTAATAATTACAGTTGCAGTTGCAGTAGCTAGATTTGCATCTGTTACAGTAACAGTATAAGTTCCAGCTGGAAGTCCTAAAGCTGTTGCTCCAGTTTGAACTGGACTTGAGTTCCAACTATAGAAATAAGGAGGCAAACCCGAAGAAGCTGTAACTGTAGCCGATCCAGTTGAAAAGCCATTACATAATACATTCGTTGAAGAAGAAATTACAGCTGCAGGGGGTGTACTGGCAGTTACGGTTATAACAGCTGAAGCAGTTGCTGTACATCCGCAATTTGTGTTGCCCGTTAATGTATAGGTGGTTGTTGCAGTTGGGCAAGCATTCGGTGTTAACGTATTTGTAGCGGATAAACCTATTGTTGGTGACCAGGTATAACTTGTTGCAGGAGTATTATCAAAAGTAATAGTCCAATCCATCAGATATCCCTCATCAAAAAAGCCGTCATCTCCAATCCAAAGATTCCAAGTACCATTAATTGCTAAACCATTCAATAGACTAAAAGCTTGTTCGGGTATGTAATTACCAGTAAATGGTGGCGTACCTGCAGTTATATTTGTGCCAGCTGTGGTAGTGAAACAGGTGTTTGTAAAATCAAATCCAAACCCATTATTATTGCTTAAACGAATAAATGCTCCACTTGGGGCTTGAAGCCAAATATGTAAATCGGCATCCCAATCATGCACACACTCATGATTCTACCTGTCGAATATGTCGCAGGACAAATTCCACTCACATCGATGGGAGATGTAATCCAAGAACCTGTATTTATTAGAGGATTAGTATTTAAGTCAAATATGCCATCATCTGGAATATTGTAATCAGAATAATTGCTAATGGAAACATTACCTCCTGATGCAGTCACTGCTCCCGAAAGAGCTACACAACTTCCAGCAGCAACAGTTGCCGTTGCAGGGGCTAGTGTTACTGATAAAGTATTTGAGTATGTGCCAGAGAAGGTTCTGGAGCAACCATTTGAATTAACGGTATAGGAATAGGATTGGCCATTTGTTAAGCCATTAATATTAAATGTGCCTCCATGCGCAACACTCGTAGGACTTAATGTTCCACTACCTGTATTTGTAACAGTGAAATTTCCACCATTGAATTCTGGATAACCTCCTGTTAAAGCAATCGAAATTGTTCCCGAACAGGAACTTTGTGTGGCAGCACTAATTGGATTTAAAAACTGAAAACACACAGGTGTTCCTAGATCAAAACATCCATCTCCATCTAAATCGTGATCTAGGTCAAAAATATCATTGGCATCGGCAGTGATTGGAACAAAACACCAAGTATTATCGGCCGATGGAATTAATTGACTAATAAGCGATTGGGCTCCACCGGTATTGGTATTGAACCCAGCAGAATTTCCTGTCGTGAAATCTGGACCTGTCCAATAATACAAGGAGAAATTAGGATCTGTATCAGGATCAGCAGAACTTGGACCCCCATTCGTATATATAGCGTAAATAAGATCGGGCGTACAACCTAAACATCCTGGATCAGGAAGTGTATAATCGCCGTTACTCTGAATATCAACCGAGCCACCATCACATATAATATTAGGAGTTGCTGAACTTCCTGCAAATACTGTTGTAAGTGAACCTGCATCTGCCAAGCAACCTGGATCTACTGATAGACAAACTATTCCATCATCATCACAGAAATTGATTTCTAATTCATCTAAAGTACCTTGATCTATGCCTGCATTATCGTTGATGGTTATTATCCAAAGTCCATCAACTGATCCTGTTCCGTTATTGAAAACATCTAATCCTCCAATTCCACATAATTGATCCCAAGGCTCCCATGTTCCAGAGAAACAAGGTATAGTTCCATTACATGGCATGAAATATATAGGATCGGTACAGTTGGCTGGATTTGTTCCCGCAAAAGAACCATTGGTTGATTGACCTGGAAGTGTAAAACAAACTTCAAGATCTTCTCCATCATTCCCACAAGGACAACCATCTAAAGCATTTCCATCAGCAAATAGTATAATGGTTGTGCCATCAGGAGAAGTAAGGGAAATATCTAAATCTCCAATCCAGGAATGCGAGATATTAATACAAACACTTTCAAGGCAATTATTTCCTCCTAAAACATTGTTAGTAGCACCAGAAACTTGAAGGTATCCATTAAATGTGGTTGATAATACATCGGGTAATGGTACCGGACAATTGGTACAGATGCAATCAACCTGTGCTTTTAATGTATTAGTGGAAACAACCAATAACACCAATACACATAGACTTCTAAAGAAGCTATCTGCTGTAAAGGGTGATTTTTTTTTGGTTGAAAACATGCGTGCTAAAAGGCGTCTATAGGATTGATTAGTTAGATTGCTTGAGCTTAATATGATTGAGTTTAGCTTCAAGCAATCTTATTTCATCCAAATTATTGGGCGAATATTCCTTTAGCCAGTTTAGTTTATTTTCAATATCAGTCCCTTGCTTAGCATACCATTGAGTTGAATCAATTGGACTTACTAGGGCATTGGATTTTCTAAAAGACGCTTGATTATTTCCTTTAGATCTCAAACAGCCTAACCCTTTCAAGTTCACTTCTTCCAAAGCTTGACGAATCTCCGTTTCAAAACCTCGATGAATGGAAGATGAATAAGTTATATGAAGTGAGTGGGTTTGATTACTACTCACACATTCTTCAATTCCTTTTATATTCTTTATAGATACAATAGCCTTGTTAATTGCATCTGGGGAAATAGTCTTTTCATCTAATATGATATACATAGATGGCAACTCACCCGTTTGAATCTGTTTATTTTGATTGGTTTGGGAAATAGGCTTTTTTGCTACTTGTCCTTTTAAAGGTAAGTAGCTTATAAAAAACAGAAGAAAAGTTGAAAGTAGTAGTTTAACCATAGGCATTTAAATCCATACTTGTCGTTTTGTCGCAAGAAAATCTACTTTGTCAACAAGTGAAGAAAATGAAAATAGGGTTAGATTTCAATTCCAAAACTTCATAACCTGTGCAACTTACAAAAAAATAATAACGAGAATTAATGACTTATTAACATTTAGATTCAATCCGAATGAACGAACGACTCCTAATGCTTATGTTCAGAGACTTTATAAAAAAAATGGCGCTAAGTAATAAATTTAGACTAGCAGTAATAGGGAAATTTGGGGTAAAAATCCTGCAGCAAAACCAGCAGCTACTTGCGCTGGGGTGTGGGCATTAACCACTAAACGCGAAGTGCCTGTTATGCCAGCAACTAAGAATAATACTCCTAAAAGTATACGTAAATCAACAGGCCAAACTAAACTGAGTAGTAAAAATGCACCACAAAGTCCTCCAAGTGCTGTCATGTGGATGGAAATCTTCCAATAATAGGTAATAAGTAAGGTGGCTAATAAAGAAAACAAGCCAGCAAGCAGGAAGAATAGGTAAGGAGCAGGTAGATGAATTTTACTGAGGAAATAATAATTCATCACATAAAAAACTGCTGTGAAGATGATTGGGTATTTTCGTTCTTCTCGTTTATTTAAGTGAACTGAACTTATCATCCCCATTTTAAGCATGAGAAGTATAAGTGTAACAGGCATAATGAACGTAAACAAAGCATTACAAACTATT
>JBIKOC010000073.1:0-6869 GCA_044358335.1 Flavobacteriales bacterium
TTGTAGGTTCGCATATGCGAAATCGACCTCGACTCCGGAAGTTTTTAATCATTACCGGAACGCTATTATTTATTCTACTTATCGTTTTTGTGGCGCGAAGACCCATCATGCGATCATTAGGTAATTATCTGATTGAAGAAGATGAACTGAGTAAATGTGAAGCTCTGTTTGTTTTGAGTGGAAATCCCAATGATCGTTCTTTAGAAGCTGCGCGACTTTTAAAAACAGGTTATGCACCTTATGTTATTTGTACGGGTGAAGTTATTCCTCGACTTTTTGAAGTGATTGGAGATACAACAACTGATGAAGCCGATTTAAGTCGAATTGCATTATTAAAAGCAGGGGTGAATGATTCCAATATTGTAGTGCTTCACATTGGAACGAGTACGCGAGAGGAAAGCATAGCTATACTTGAATACTGTAAACAAAAGGGTTTAAAGAAAATTATGTTGGTGTCGGATAAATTTCACACCAACCGAATCGATTATGCTTTTCGTGATTTATATGAGAATGCAGGTATTGAATTGGTATTACGAGGTTGTCCAAGTACGGCTTATTCGGAAGATGTATGGTGGGCAGAAGAGGCTGGTTTGCTAATGGTTAATAATGAATACATTAAGTTAATTTACTATCATTTGAAGCATTAACTCAAGATTCGAGTTTCTCCAATTTCGAGAAGTATTAGTTCAATTTTTTCTTTTTCAAATGCACGTTTAGCTTCCTCTTTATCAATTTGAATAGGGGGGAAGGTATCGTAATGCAAACCGATTACACGATTAACTTGTAAGAGTTTTGCGGATTCAATTGCAGTATGAATATCCATGGTGAATATGTTTCCTATGGGTAAAAAGGCATACTTCGGTTTATTGTATTTAGCAATAAGTTGCATGTCTAGAAAAATGTCGGTATCGCCCGAATAGTAAACACTCATTTCATCCGAATGAAGAACAAAACCATTGGGGTTTCCGCCATAGCTTCCATCAGGAAGACTGCTTGAATGAATGGCTGGTGTCATTACGATACTGCCAAATGAAGTTTTTAACTTTCCTCCACTATTCATGGGTTGAAGATTTTTCAATCCTTTTTTTAAATACCAGGAATAAATTTCCCAATTGGCAATGAGCAAAGCATGTGTATTTAAAGCGATTTCTTCCGCATCTGATAGATGATCGAAATGTCCGTGACTGATTAGAATATAGTCGGTTTGAATTTTTAACGGATCGATATGAGCGGCGAGTTCATTATTTCGGATAAACGGATCGAATAATATCTTTGCATCTTTTGTTTCAATAAGAAAACAAGAATGACCGAAGTATGTTAGGTTCATGAGAATTTAAATTACAGGGCAATTTACTACGAAGGAAAATAATGACAACGATACTTTCTGCAACCAACCGATTAAATAGCATGACACGTCGCGTGACAGAGAAATACGCTGAATTGATGGATGAGCGCGGCTTTCCTGTGCAGGTTGAATTTCTCGAGGATATTCCTGTATATACTACAAGTGATGCTATTTATCGAAAGGGCGAAAACGAGATGCGTACATACGGACATCGTATTTTCAATTCAGCAGATCGATTTGTAATTATTTCACCTGAGTACAATGGGAGTATTCCTGGGATTTTGAAATTGTTGATTGATTCGTGCAATCCGGAAATCTTTAAAGGGAAAAAGTTTGCCTTAGTTGGAGTAGCTTCTGGACGAGCTGGTAACTTGCGGGGTATGGATCACTTAACGGATATTTTACATTACCTACAAGCCGAAGTTTATTCAGTGAAGCAGCCCATTTCACAGGTGTTTAATTTACTTGATACTGATAAAACATTAAACGATCCAGCTACTTTGCAATTACTGATGAAACAGCTAGATGGATTTCAACGGTTCTAGTTTTTTAATCGACTGCTTTTCAGATACTTGGTCTTAATTGTGGGTTTTTCATGTTGAAATCCAACCGATAAATCATCTTGCCTACTTATCTTGGTTCATCACCAACAACTCGTGTATGGATCAGATTGTTAGTCATGCCCCGCAAGCCATTCGAATTGCTCAAATTGCATTTGCTTGCTTCTTTTCAGTGTTATTTCTTCAGTCTGGATTAGACAAACTGATGAATTTTCAAGAGAATTTATCTTGGCTAGTCAACCACTTTTCTAAAACATTTTTGAGTGCTCTAGTTCCCGTAATGTTCATTTTACTCACACTTTGTGAATTATCGGCAGGTGTGGTTTCGGGTTATGGGATAATCGAACTTATTATACACAAAAGCAGCACAGTAGCTTACTACGGTGCTGCTTTATCAGTACTAGCTTTATTATTTCTTTTCTTCGGACAACGTATTGCCAAAGACTATGGTGGAGCTAGCGGTATTGTTTCTTACTTTATAGCTAGTGTATTTGCATTGATTCTGATGGCTTGAAATCAAGCTTTACCATCTAAATCATCAAATTCTACATTCGACCAAGAGGATGTTTCATTCTCGGTTGTTGCTGATGTTGTATAGCTTTCAGGAGCAGAAGTTTGAGGTACGTTAACGTTATTATCGGTGATAAAACTTATTGCGTCGTTTAAGCCTTCTGTAAACTTCTCGAAATCTTCTTTATACAAAAAGATTTTGTGCTTCTCGTAAAAGAAAGTACCATCATCTTTAAAGCGTTTTTTGCTTTCAGTGATTGTTAAGTACAAATCATCCCCTCGGGTGCTTTTAACATCAAAAAAATAGGTCCGTTTTCCCGCTCTTACTGGTCTTGAGTAAATTTCCTCCCGATCCGATTGTTCGTTGTAATCCATGCTTATTACGTTATAAAAATGCGTTTGATTATAGGTAGCAGGACAAATTTATTAAAATTCTTATCCCTCAGCCTTTTCGAAGAATAAAAACACGCAAATCTATATGGATTCTATTTTCTATCTCATTAGTCCTGATTTGTAATTCTATCTGATTAAGAATCTCCTACTTTTGAATTCAAAATTACCACATGCTAACGGTTGATCCCAAAGACGTTTCGATTGCTAAATTTCACAGTATTTTACTTGGTGCTGTTGGACCACGCCCTATTGCTTTTGCAAGTACTGTTGATGAAGATGGTCGTCCGAATCTGAGTCCATTTAGTTTCTTCAATGCATTTAGTGCGAACCCACCCGTATTAGTTTTCTCGCCAGCTAGACGTGTTAGAGACAATACCACTAAGCACACGCTCGAAAATGTGCTTCGGGTTCCAGAAGTGGTAATTAATGTGGTGAATTTTGACATGGTTCAACAGATGTCGCTTGCCAGTACTGAATATCCGGAAGGTGTGAATGAGTTCGAAAAAGCTGGATTTACCCAATTAGCTTCTGAGAAAGTGCGTCCTTTTCGGGTGAAAGAATCGCCGGTTCAATTTGAGTGTATTGTTAAAGAGGTGATAAGTTTAGGTAATGAAGGCGGAGCTGGAAACCTCATTATTTGTGAAGTAGTGATGGCACACATGCATGCCGAAGTGCTTAATGATCAAAATCAAATAGATCAACAAAAAATCGATTTGGTAGGTCGAATGGGAGGAAACTGGTACAGTCGCGCCCATGGTGCAGCATTGTTCGAAGTAGAAAAACCACTTACAACTTTGGGAATTGGTGTAGATGCTTTACCGGAACATATTCGGTATTCACCAGTTTTAACGGGAAATAATTTAGGGCAGTTGGGAAATGTTGAACACATTCCAACGGAGCTGGAATGTCGGGAATTTAAAAACTCAGGTGAATTGGAACTTATACTCGCTCAAGTAACTGAAAGTGATTTTGCATCTCATCGTTTAGCTCAACAATTACTGGCTCAAGGGGAGATTCAAAAAGCTTGGAAAGTTCTTCTCGCCAGCTAATTTACTTGCGACGTAAATACCAAAGATTCGATAAAACCAAGAATGCCGCACCTAAGCAAACAAGCGCTGGGGTGTTTAAATGCCAGAATAATTCGGGTAATGGCAAGCTGCTGAAATAACATCCACCAGCAAATAAACCTATAAATAGTAGTGAATTGCCGATACGCTTTCCTGCCAGATTTACTTCTCGGGCTAAATGCCGTGTTGCTCGATCGTCGATTTGAACCTTAACTTGATCATTCTTCAGTTTGTCGACAATTTTTCGAGCATCGGCAGGGAATGATGCAGCTAAGGAGGCCAAGTCGGCTAAAGCAGAAATTAATTTTCGACTTTTGAATAAATTCTTCGGGTTTAGATTTTTCTGAAGTAATTTAAATGCGTACGGCTTAATTACTTCTAGCGATCTGAAATCCGGATCTAAACTCATTCCCAATCCTTCGAGCATGGAGACCGTTCGAAGCAACAAGAATAAATCGGGATTGAGTTTGAGTTTATGTGTATTGATTAAAAGTCGACCGCGATTTAACGCTTCGTTGAGATCAATATCTTTAACAGCCTGCGTGCCGAATTCTTCGATAAAGGCTTCCATATCCTTTTCTAAAGCAGGCTTATCGGCGATTTCAGAGCCTTGAAGTTTTTCAATGTTTTTTACGATTCGGGCGGTATCGTCACTTCCTAAACCGATAATAAATTCGACTAAAGCAGAACGATCTTTTTCGCTCAAGCGCCCTACCATTCCAAAGTCGAGAATTCCAATTACTTCGCCCGGTAATACTAATAGATTTCCCGGATGAGGATCAGCATGGAAATATCCCCACTCAAATATTTGTTTGAAATAAGCATCAAACCCTTTGCGGGCAATGGCTTTTAGGTCGTAACCTTGAGCCTGTAATGCCTCTATTTTGTTAATTTTAATCCCAGGAATAAACTCCAAACAAATCACTATGGAAGAGCACAATGCCGAATATAAATGCGGGATTTTAACTTGACTATCTCCATCAAAATGCTCATGAAATTTCCGCAGGTGAATCGCTTCTTTACGAAAGTCGAGTTCTTCTAAAATAGAGCGTTCAAAAGCTGCAACTAATTCTTTGGGACGAAGCGAAGATAATTCCTCCGAACGCATCATCAATGCTGCAATGTCGCGTAATATTTCTACGTCGGCACGAATGATTTCTTCAATTCCGGGACGTTGCACTTTAACCGCAACCGATTCACCCGTTAACAAAACAGCTTTGTGAACCTGAGCAATCGAGGCAGATGCAAGCGGTTTTGCTTCAATGGAAAGAAATAGTTCCGATACCGGTTTCTTGAATTCTGATTCAAGAATGGTTGTTACTTCTTCGAATGTAAAAGGTGGAACTGCGTCTTGAAGTTTGGCTAGTTCCAATACCAAATCATCGGGCAGTAAACCCGGACGATTACTCAAAACCTGCCCAAATTTTATATAGGTTGGACCAAGTTCTTCTAAAACCAAACGAAGTCGAATCCAGCGATCTTTAATACGTTGGGCTTCTTGTTCAGGAGTTCGTTTTTTTCGGAATACACGAATCCATTTCTGTCCGCTCAATTGTCCAACAATATCGTCGAACCCATGATGCGCCAGGATACTAAATACTTTGCGATATCTTTTTCCGGATGATATCACGCTTGAGCTTCAGCAGCTTTCTCTTTTTCTAGCACTTCTACACGAGCTTTTAGCGCTTCAAATTCTTCGCGAGATGGAATTCCCGATTTTTCGAGCCACTCGCGAATTGTTTCTTTACTGTTTTCTTTAAATTCCATTCCCGCTTTATGCGTTTCGGTGGTTATTTCTTCAAACAGTTTTTTTCCTTCTTCACGTGTTACTTTTCCTTTCTCAACTAATTCGGCAACTGCTTTATCGACTTTTTCGCGGGTAATAGCAACCACACCAAGTCCTTGATATAACAGGTTTTTGAGCGTATCTTCCATGATTTCAAATAGTATTAAGTAGGATGAACGGCAATGAAACGCAAAGGTAACCAAGTTGTTGCTGAAATGGAGTTTTTATATTTTTCTATCTAGTTTAAATGAAGGAAAATAAAATTAATTTATTTATAAAATATCATCCGGTAATTCGGGTTTTTCGGGTTTTTCGATAATTGAAATATCCATTCCTCGAGCTTCACAATAGGTAATTCCTAAATAAACTGGCCAAATGAGAATAACGGCAAGTTGAATATCAGGAAGTGGTAGCGGAAGATGAAATAATCGAAATAAAAATAAAATTCCAGCAAGCATTCCAGTTGCAACTTTAATCCAATCGAGCCAGTTTTGACGGGTAAAACGGATGAAAAAAAGTAAATAAGCAATCATCATCATTCCGGTTGATACAACCTGAATTTCAAAAGCAAAAGGCCATCTCATCACCCGCACGCCTAATCCTATCAAGGCTAATGTGGAGGCCATCGTTATGTGGCGAAATTTATTTCCCCTGAAAGAACGACTGCTATAAAACACATATAAGGCACAAACACTAGAACTGTATTCTATCCAGCTTAACCAATCGAAACGTTTTAAAAATACGAGCCAAAACAAAACCGCTAAAAACGAGGCAATTCCCCAGATTATTCCAAAATAGCGATTGATGATTTTCATGGTTTTCGAATGGATTCAAGAATAAGTTAAATCTCAATTTCTTGGTTTAACCAAAAGCGATAAGGCCATTTTGCATGATCACCAGCATAATCAACACCAATGCGCGGACCTTTTGAAATATACTTTGGGCGAACGGGAATGTTACGGTCTTCAATCCAAATGGTCGATTCAAGGCAAGAAATTCCATTTAATGATGAGTGTAAACCTAATGCTTGAGAAGCTGTTGCCGGACCAGAGCTGAAATTCTTTCCTAAAGCTTTTCCATTTCTACGTTGCTGCATAATTGGAATGCCTTCTATAGGTTGAATTCCACGAATTAATATTGCATGTGGAATTCCCTCGGGAGCAGTAACTACATTAAATAAATGATGCATTCCATAACATAAATATATG
>JBIKOC010000074.1:0-6831 GCA_044358335.1 Flavobacteriales bacterium
GTTCGGGTGAGAACCGACGTACAAAACAATACACCGCCAGGTACTAGCGCAACTAACGAAAATGGCCAATAGCAATCAGTGAAACTTCCATCCTCAGACACCGTATCACTTATTTACGATGCCTGGGGATTGTTTATTCTATGGCTGCAAGGTTCAACCTAGCTTATGAAAAGAAAACTACAACTCCGAACTAAAACTAAGGTCAAGCTAAGAGCATCTGTCAAACTAGCCTATGCTGGTGCGGCATTGTCTCTTATGCTTATTGGTGGATGGATTATTTATACCAATTTTGGAACATCAACTGATAGTTTGGCAAGTAATGACAAGTATCTTCCCGACTTCAATTGGAGACGCAAAATCACATTTGGAAACGACCTCATCAAAGGCAAAGAATCATTTTTGAATTTTCCATTACTCGTGCAGGTTTCTGATCCCGATTTTAAATCCATTGGCAATGGTGGTAAAGTAGTTCACCCAAAGGGATATGATATTCGATTTACAAAAGCCGATGGTTTAACAATTTATCCTTCTCAAATCGATAGCTATAACCCAAAAACAGGAGAACTTTCTGCATGGGTTTTACTGGATACTTTATCAGAAAAAAGCTTGAAGGATTTGTATGTGTATTATAGCAATGCTACTATTCAAGCCGAACTGCCAAATATTTTGTGGAGTGATACTTACCGAGGAATTTGGCACATGAACGATCTAAATGCATCAAACAATCGAAAACTTAGAGCAATCTCCCAAGGTACTGCTAAAGCTATTGGTAAAGTTGGATCTGCTTGTAAGTTTCAAGCTTCCAATAAAGACGCAGCTTTTTATCCTTATGCCGAAGAATTAGATCTAAAATCCGATTTCAGTCTTTCTGCATGGATTTACCTCAATGAATTATCACGCGAACAAGTCATCCTTTCAAATCAAGGTGATCGTTCGGGCGGATATCGTTTATTTATCACCGCCGACAACAAACTGAGTGTTTCCTATAGCAATACTGCAGGAAAGCAAATTTCTGCTTCAGGAGTAAGTGGAGGAGAGTCACTCGAAAAAGAACGTTGGTATTATGTTGCAGCTACCTATTCGGTTAAAGAGAATAGTGTTAAAACGTATGTAGATGGATTGCTTGATCGGAGTTTGTCGACAATAGATTCACCAGGAGCAACATCATCTTCTATGCAACTAGGGCGTGATTTATTCAATCAATCCACTTATTTCAATGGAATGTTGGATGAAGTTCGTATCGCCGCAAAAACGAATTCTCAAGCTTGGTTTGCAACCGAATTGTATAACCAAACACTCGGGAAACAATCATTTACGCTAGGTTTAGCCGAAGAAATTTCTCTCGATTTAGCATCTGTAAATCGAAACAAAGAAAGTATCAATAAGCAAAATGCCGAAACTCAAGCGCAACAAGCTAAAGCAAATACACTACGTGCACAAAAAGTGCCAGCAACTGGCGAAGCTCCTGCTACTTTAACCACAAGTGCCGAGGCTATTCAAGC
This sequence comes from Flavobacteriales bacterium, assembly GCA_044358335.1. Classification (GTDB taxonomy): domain Bacteria; phylum Bacteroidota; class Bacteroidia; order M30B66; family M30B66; genus CALQRR01. The sequence continues at coordinate 1,503 of JBIKOC010000074.1, forward strand.
ACGTATGAGTTCCATCCGCCGGGTAGTAAAAGAAAACGAAAAATAATTTAAAACAATTTATAGTTAAGGGAACCAACTAAATGTTTGTTCCCTTATTTATTTGGATGTACTAAGCGATTGCTGAAAAAAATCCTTCACTACTTCCTGCAACTTGCTTTCATTTAAATAATCAGCACGAGCAGTTGTTACCAAAACATTTTTAAACCGTTTGTCTTGCTCTAAAAAGTGAGCAAATTCTTTAGGTGCAGTTCCGGGACCGAACAAATAAATTTCATTTAAAAGACAAGCTGAATCAGCTACTTTCTTAAAGAATGCATGTAAATCGTGTTGTTCAATTGAGTGTTTAGAATATTCATTGTTGCTAGATCGATTAGCACCCAGTTTCATCCCATCTCCACTTTCTCCAGGCTCACGAACTTGACTTTCATAATCAGATTGAATACGCTCAATGCTAGTTAATGATGAAAAAGGATCTATCAACAAGGCTTCAATATGATCCATCCAAATTCCTGCTTGTTTTTTTCCTAAATGAGAATTCATAATTTTAGTTTTCTGTTAAGGTAGTTTAATAAATGGAGGGAAGTAAAAAATCTGAAAATCAATATTTTACTTGATTTTCCTCCTGTATTTCCCAAACTGAAATATCTACAAAATTGTAGCGTCTCAACTAAACGTTATGTCATTTCAAGACTACATCGATAACATTGAATCAAAAAAGAAAAATCCTTAGCCGATAGTAAACGATTGGACGAAGAAATAGGCTTTCTGATAAATGGGAAATTGTCTCTCTCAGTATAAGCAACAGCAATTTTAGATTAGTTAGAAGCTGATTTTGCATTAGGTCACAAACATTGCATTATTTGAAGAATTCAAAGAAAAATCAACTTTAGAGAAACAAAAATCCCCGCATGAATGATTCAAACGGGGATTAAGATCGAGTATTTGGTTTTAAATATCCTGGGAGAATATCAAATCTTCTTCTTCTATAATATCGTGATCAGAAATTAGAATAGCACGTTCAATAAAGGCTTTCAATTCACGCACATTTCCGCTCCAAGGATGTTTCATCATTGCTTTTAAGGCATCTGATGAAAAGCTTTTTACTGGAATACGATTCGCATCACAGAAAATCTTCAACATGCTTTTCGCAAGAAGAAGAATATCGTTATCACGTTCACGTAATGGTGGAAGATGAATTAAGAACCCTTGTAAACGATAGTACAAATCTTCGCGCATTTTCCCGTCTTTCACACGTTGCGCTAAGTTTTTATTGGTTGCTGCAATCACCCGAACATTCAATGGAATTTCTTTATTGGAACCTAAACGGGTGATTTTGCTTTCTTGTAATACACGCAATAATTTAGTCTGCATGTGGATATCCATTTCCCCAATTTCATCCAAGAAAATGGTGCCTTCGTTAGCTTCTTCAAATTTTCCAATACGCTTACTATCTGCACCAGTAAAGGCCCCACGCTCGTGGCCAAACAATTCACTTTCCATCAAATCTTCAGGAATAGCAGCTACATTCACCGCCACAAACGGACGATTTTTCCTTGCCGAATTATAGTGAATCGCTGAAGCTACTAATTCTTTACCTGTTCCGCTTTCACCCGTGATGAGAGCCAACATATTGGTTTTCTCCACCTTTTGAATCAAGCGAAGTACTTTCAATAATGCGTTACTTTCTCCAATGATGCGGTCGTAGCGATTTCGATCTATAATTTGTTCGCGAAGGGTGTCAACTTCTTTGCGTAAGTTAACACTGCCGCTATGCTTCTGCACTTTTAAATCGAGCAATTGTAATGCATTATCATCTTTCTTGATGTATTCTTCTGCACCATTTTCAAATGCTTCAATTACTACATCAACTTTCTCTTGTCCAGAAAGCAAAATTGTTTTGATTTCCTCATTGAAATTCTTGATCTCTTTTAATAAATCAATTCCTGTGGTATTGGGAAGATTATAATCAAGTACAACAATATCAGGGTTGAGGTAAAGGTTGCGTTGAAAGTCTTCTCCATTGTGGAAAAGCGTTACTTCATTTTTGTCGTTCATCTCCAGCTTTTGCTTAATTAACTGACTGAAGAATTCATTGTCTTCGACTACAAAAATTCGCGTAAGGAATTTACTCATAGGTAGCAGATTAAAGTTTAGCGCTTTGTACGGGACAACCCCTAGGTGGTTCCGACGTATTTATTCAGAAACTTACGTGAATTATAAATCCCTTTTGCATTTCTCTATTAATTAGTAAGACTATTTTTGAAGAAAAAAACGCATGCGCTATTTCTACATTACACTTCTTTTTTGCTGCATTCAACTCATTACAATTGCTCAAGAAATAAAAGTACTCAATGGCTCGGATAATAAGCCACTCAGCTATGCTAAACTGAGTGTTGATGGAGATGAAAAGAGCTACTATACCGGAGAAGATGGAATAGTTATCGTTCCCAATAAATGGAAAAAGAAAGAAATAGAGGTTAGAAGTTCTGGATTCATCATTCAGAAAATTGCACCGAATCAATGGAATAAAAATCGAATTACGATTTCACTTTCAGAGGTGTATGGATATGATATTATGAGGAAGATAGAAATTGTGGCAACGCGACTTCGTGCTCCATTAAGTAGTTTGCCTTCCGATATTATTCACTTAAATAATCCATCATCCCTCAAGCCAACCAATATGGCAGATGCCCTCGAACGGAGTGGTGAAGTGTTCGTTCAGAAAAGTCAGTTAGGTGGCGGAAGTCCTGTCATTCGTGGAATGGAAGCTAATCGCCTTTTGTTAGTTGTAGATGGCGTTCGCATGAATACAGCCATTTTTCGTGCAGGACATTTACAAAATCTATTACGCTTAGATCCCAATGGAGCTTCAAATATTGAAATTCTGTCAGGTTCAGGCTCTACCATTTATGGAAGCGATGCTTTGGGTGGTGTGATTTCAGTAAATACAGCAGCTGCTCAACGCGCCTTGGGAACAGAGAATTCGGAATTTCATTCGGGAATGACGTTCCGAAATTCATCTGGAAATCTGCAGTATTTTGATCAAGAAAACGCTATGAATTTTTGGTTCAATGCTGGATTTCGCAAATGGGCAACACGCACATCTATTAGCTTTTCTCAGTTTGGTGATTTACGTCAAGGTGCCGAAAATGTTAAGTTGGAATGGTTAAATAGCACCTATTCGCAGACTGTTTCAGGACAAGATGCGGCTATCCAAAACTCCAATCCACTCATTCAAAAACGTTCGGGTTATTCGCAATTGGATGTTCAGCAGAAAGCAGTTTTCGTTTCTAATAATGGAGCACAGCATCAACTCAATTTACAGTTTTCTGCTAGTAGTAATGTGAATCGATTCGATCGTCTGTCAGAGCTTTCTAATCCAAAAACGCCAGCCTATTCAGAATGGTATTACGGTCCCGAAACACGCATCTTGGCATCTTACCAACTTGATTTTTCGAAAGAACGAAAATGGTTCGATACAGGTCGAATAATTGCCGCTTATCAATACAACAAAGAAAGCCGTGTTTCTCGTCGATTTGGGAAATCCTCTCGAACCAGTCGTTTCGAAGAAGTGAATGCGTATTCCATTAATGGCGATTGGTCGAAAAATTTGGCCTGGGCAAAACTGTATTATGGATTTGAAGGATATTATAACGATGTAACATCAACCGCTTCAGCTCTCAATGTGTTAACGGGCGAAGAATCTATAGCTAGCACACGCTATCCTGCAGGAGGAAGTTCTGTTTGGAATGGTGCCGCTTATATAAATGCGCAGAAAACGTTGGCGAAAAAAATCATCGTAACCGCAGGTGCTCGTTATACGGTAAATAACTTGGAAGCATCTTTTGGAACACAAGAATTCTATCCTTTCCCATTTCAGACTGCTCAACAAAGAAACAAGGTGCTTTGTGGACAAGCAGGTATAGTGTACACACCAATTAAGAAATTGCAAATCAGAGTTCAGTATTCACAAGGATTCCGTTCGGCAAATGTGGATGATTTGGCCAAGGTGTTTGATTCTAATCCGGGTACTTTAATAGTTCCAAATCCCGAATTATTACCCGAGCGCACCGAAACAGTTGATGGTTCAATTACCTGGAATCAAGGTGGAAGATTTACCATTCAAGCAGGAGCTTTTTACACAAAACTACATGATGCGATAAAAACCGAAAAATCAAGTTTACAAGGCGCTGATTCTGTTCTTTACGATGGAGTTTTATCGGAAGTACGCACAGCTAGTAATACCCAAAAAGCAGCTATTTATGGTATGCATGCTCGTGTTGGATTACAATTATTGGCAAATCTCAAACTCAACCTAACAGCTCATTACACCTATGGATCAATCGTAAGCGACACAGGAGCAAGTCCCTTAGATCATATTCCTCCTTTTTATGGGCGCATTTCCTTGGATAGAACGATCACTAAAAATTGGGGCGCCTCAGCTTGGATGATTTTTAATGGGGAAAAACCATTGAGCTTATACAATATCAATGGAGAAGACAATTTGATTTATGCTACACCATTCGGAATGCCGGCTTGGCAAACGCTCAATTTTAGTGTGCAATTGAATCCGAAAGAATATATGCAATTTTCATTGGTATGCGAAAATATCCTCGATATGAATTATCGTGTTTTCTCAAGCGGAATCAGTTCTTCAGGGAGATTATTTCGCATTCAATTGAAATACAACTTTTGATGTAAATGCATGTATAAGAGTCTGTACTTTTGTAGAAGTTTAAGTCATGCCATCTCCTCGTTTTATCTATCACATTGTACTGTCCAAGGATTGGGCAAAGCAAGCAACATTGCCCGAATACGAAGCTGCTTCTCTTGATATTGAAGGCTTTATTCATTGCTCGCGTTTGGAGCAATTACCTGCAACGCTCAAACGTTTTTTCTCCAATCAGCTTGATCAGGTTAGTATCCTTAAAATAGATACCACGCTTATCAATGTGCCACTCATTTATGAAGCCGCTGATGATGGTTCAGGCTTTTTCCCTCATTTATTTGGAGGAATAGCACAGCGTTCGGTGGTTGAAATATTAGTTTCGCCTTTTGAATTTATGCCTGAGGTTCCACAAACAAAGGCTGGAAAATAGAAGGAAGTAAACCTGCTTTTTCGCCTTCTGCCATCAAACGATTTATTGCTGCTCTTCCTTTTTCACCCAAGGAAATACTGAACTCATTCACATAAAGTGCAATGTGCTGTTTCATCACTTCCTCTTGCATTTCTTGAGCATGAGCAGCCACGTAATCCATCGTTCCTTCGGGATTTGCAAAAGCAGTTTCTACACTTTTTCGGATGGCTGCTCCAATAGCTCTTTTTTCG
>JBIKOC010000075.1:0-6816 GCA_044358335.1 Flavobacteriales bacterium
ACTAACGGCAGAAGAAAGCGCTAACTATTTGGTAAACACGGGTATTGGCGAACCATCAAGTGCATTCCGTTCCTTGACTTCTTTTTCAAAAGTTACCCTTACGTTTATTCCAGCATTTCAAGAAGGAATTACCTATCTGTTAACTGTTTCTGCAATAGAGGATTTATCAGGAAATGACATGAATCCTCAGCAGATTCCATTTATCTATTACCGCCCGAAACCTTACGATGTGGTAATTAATGAAATTCTGGCTGACCCAGATCCATCAGCAGGCTTGCCAGCTGAAGAATTCATCGAACTTTTCAATCGTACGGCATTTCCCATTAGCCTTGAAAATTGGATGATTGAAGCTGGGACGAATCGTAAAGTTATACCGACTTGTACAATTCAACCGGATAGCTTCCTTGTTCTCAGCGGATTTGGAGGACTGGAATATTACTATGATTCTCTTGCTGTAGTTGGAATTACTTCCTTCCCTGCCCTAACCAATACCGGCGCTAGATTAACGCTTTACAATCCCGACACAGTAGTGATTTCGTCTGTAACCTATTCCGATTCTTGGTATCAAAATACCGATAAAGCCGAAGGTGGTTATTCGCTCGAACAAATAAGTCCGATGCAACCTTGTTCGGGAGCAGAAAACTGGATTGCCTCATCGAATAACTGGGGCGGTTCTCCTGGAAAAAGAAATAGTGTTTATTCCAATATTAGTGATCAACAAGCACCTAAAATCGACCGAGTTGTAGTTATAGCAGTCGATACTATTCGTGTGTTTTTTAACGAATCGATTCGTTTAAGCAGTCAGCAGAATGTGAATTCCTACTTCATAGATCAAGGAATTGGTCAACCCAATTACATCGAAACGTATTCGCCCGATTTTAAGTCGGTAAAACTCGCTTTAGCAACCTCATTACAATCCGACATCTTATACACGATAAGTATTTCAAGTGATTTGTTCGATTGTGCAGGAAACGCTTTCGATGTTCAATCAACAGGAAGATTTGCTATTCCTGAGATTCCGCAGGCAAACGATATTGTTATCAATGAAATCTTGAGTAACGAAAAAGATGGAGCCACCGACTTTGTTGAAATCTACAACCGCTCAACTAAAATAATCGATCTAGCAAGTCTGCAACTCAGTCAGTTCGACACGCTCACTCAAGTCCCTATCGATTTGGAATTCATTGCACCCGATGGTTATTTGCTCTTTCCAGGTGAATACTTGGTGTTGACCGATGATATTTCAGGAGTTAAGGATTTTTATTCGACAACTAATCCAAATGGATTTATTCAGATGAGTTCAATGCCAACTATGAATAATGATGATGGCACACTTGCCTTGAGTCGTGTGAGCGATAATGGTATTATTGACCGGATGAATTACACCACTTCGATGCATTTTGGTTTGTTGAATAATCTGGACGGGGTAAGTTTAGAACGCGTTAATTACGATCGTCCAGCATTGGATGTGACCAATTGGAATTCTGCTTCTTCGGCGGTAGGTTTTGCAACACCAGCTTATCGTAACTCGCAATACAGCGAAGTGGTGACATCACAACCCGGATCAATAACAATTTCTCCGGAAGTATTTTCTCCAGATGGTGATGGATATGAAGATGTCGTGAATTTTGCCTATGCTTTCGACACACCCGGATTTACTGGAACATTAAGTGTTTACGACTCAAACGGAAGATTGGTGAAGTACATCGGCCGAGGCATTTTATTGGGAACTTCTGGACAATATTCTTGGAATGGTATCAACGAAGACAATGAAAAAGCCCGATTGGGGATTTACATTTTCGTTTTAGATGCTTTCACCTTGGATGGACAAGTTTCGAAAATCAAAAAGTCGTTTGTTCTAGGAGGTCGCTTATAGCAAGTGTTTAAACATCGGGTCTTCGGTTTTCAAAACCTGATACATTTCTTCCCGAATTTTAGTTTTCAGAGCTGGTAAATCCTCTTTTGTTAAGCCAGTTGTATTGTACGGACCTAAAAACTTTATGGTGATAGTTCCAGGGCGAACAGCGTAATTCTCCGATGGAGTAATATTTCTCGCGTTAATGCTGCACATGGCAACAATTGGTTTTTGACTTTCGATAGCAAAACGAAATGCTCCATCGTAGAAGTCATTTAGAGGAACTTGGCTTTTATTTCGAGTTCCTTCGGGAAAGATAAAAATGGAATTTCCGCTAAGAATTTCACTCATCATGGCACGTGAACTTTTATCACGACTTTCCTTGCTTCTTCGATCAACGAGCACGCAAACTGTAGCAAATAAAAATCCAAGAAGCGGCATTTTCTTAAGCTGCACTTTGGCTAGAGGTTTAACACTAATTGGTAGACTGTATGCACCAATAAACATATCGAGATTAGAGCCGTGATTACCGACCACAATGCAAGGAAGATTATCAAAAAGCTTTTCGCGGTTGACGGTTTTGATGCGAATTCCGGCGCAAAAGAAGAATGTTGCCGACCAAAATTTATACACCATCATCATGGGCTGATGAGCTCGTTTCCCAATTGTTGGAATAAGGATAAGACCAATTAAACTGGAGGAAACGAGAAAACACAGAAATACTAGAATCAGCCAGATCCAGTAGGGAATTAATAGTATATATGAGAGTAGTCGAAGCACAGCCAAATGTAAACAGGTTCCTGTAATTGACCTCAAACGAAAAAACTCATTTATCGGTTTATCTTCGTGCCATGAAGTGCGACTTTCTGATAATAGGCCAAGGCATTGCTGGAACCACATTGGCGCTAGAATTAACATCGAGAGGAGCAGAAGTGAAAGTGATAGATGTGTTCGACGAGCATAATTCATCGCGTGTTGCGGCAGGATTATTCAATGCGGTGGTTTTTAAACGAATCACACTAGGCTGGAGAGCGAAAGAAAGTTTAAAAGAAGCTCATCGGTTTTACGCTCAACAGGAGGAATTTACTGGTGTTCCTTTGTTTTATCCAATCGGTTTACATCGCATTCATGGAAGTGATACTGAAAGAAATTCCTGGGTAGAAGTATGCAAAGATCATGAGTTTGTTGGTATGTTGGAGGAATCCAAATCAGCAGAAGATAAGCCTTGGCTTAAGCAAAGTTTTGGTGGTGCTCATGTTCCCGGTGCGGGATTTATTGATACACGTACTTGGCTTTCGACAGTTAGAAGAAAGCTCCTAGAAAAGAACATTTTAAGGGAAGAAATTTTCGACTATGAAGCATTAGAAGTTTCTCCCGACGGGGTGATTTATAAAGATATTGAAGCCCGTAAAATCATTTTCTGTGAAGGTGTTGGTGCTATGAAAAATCCGTGGTTTAAATATCTTCCGTTTAATCCGGCTAAGGGCGAAGTATTAGTGATTCATGCTCCAGAACTGAAACATGAAATTTTCAACGGAATCATTTATGGTGTTCCGCAAGGTGATGGAATGTTTCGAGTTGGGTCAACCTATGATTGGAGCACGACAGATCCAAATCCAACACAAGAAAAACGGCTTTATCTTGAAGAAAAACTTCGGGAAATTCTTCAAGTTCCATTTACCGTTGTTTCGCACGAGGCCGGTGTTCGTCCAACGGTACTCGATCGTCGCCCTCTAGTAGGACTTCATCCTCGGCATCAAGCATTAGGAATATTCAATGGACTAGGAACGAAAGGAGTGTTAATGGCTCCTTTACAAGCGAAAGAGTTCGTTCGTTTTCTACTCGATGGGGAGGCTTTGTCGCCCGATTCATGCATCCAACGATTTGAGAAAAGGCAAACACGTCAATGATTAGCACAGTTAAAAAATCGAACTACTTCGAAAACCTCGACTCAACCCGCTTTCTGGGGTTTTTTCATGTCTTTCTGGCGCATTGTTTTTTTACGACTAATCCTTCCATTCAAGAATCATTTGGCTATCATCTTGCCACAGTAAATATCCGTTCGGGATTTCTAGGACTTGATTACTTTTTTGTGCTTTCAAGTTTCTTGCTCACTTGGTTGGCACTCAAAGAATGGCAGCAAACGGAGAGTTTCCAGCCCGGTTTATTTATGGTTCGTCGAGGCTTACGTTTATGGCCTTTGTACTTAGTATTAGTGAGCGGAACGTATGGTTTCGTTTATTTCTTTGGTGAAAATCTCGGAATTAGCACGTTGCCACCGATAGAGGTATTTCTCTTGTTTGTTTCCAACTGGTGGATTGCCGCAAACGGACAAAATTTTCTCTTCCTTCTCGTCTTCTTTTGGTCGATTGCAGTAGAGGAACAATTTTATGTTTTTTGGGCATTTGTTCTTCGTTTTTTGCATCGAAATATTAGTTGGGTAAGTATAGGAATGATAATCATATCTGTCGTTTTTAGGGCGATGAATTTGGCTGATGAACCAACGCTATACTTCAATACCATCAGCTATTTGGGCAATTTTGGATTAGGCGCACTGTGTGCTCAATTGGCTTTTGATAATGGCCGATTCATTCGTGCAATAGAGCAATTGTCTAAGAGCAAAATCGCAATCGTTTATCTGGTTCTTGCCATCTTAACTGCAGGATATTTTCGCTGGTTTCAATCGCCTTTGATGGTCGTATTGGAAAAGCTCATTTTTGGTGCGTTTTTCTGCTTCATCATCCTCGAGCAGAGCTTTGCACTTCATTCTCCCATCAAGCTCGGAAAGTTTAAGCGTATGAGTTATCTCGGTCAGCTCTCGCTCGGACTTTATTGCTTCCACGGCATTGTGCTCACCTTTGCCATTCCGTTGCTTAAATCATCTGGCTACGCCGAAACAACTTGGCAAGTATATGTGATGAATCCGCTCCTTATTTTGGGAGCAACCTTAATTCTTGCTTGGTTGAGTTTTGTTAGATTTGAACTACCCATCCACCGATACCGAAAATACTTCTACCCAAAAACTTCTTCCAAGACTTCGGGCGTTTGAAGTCCGGCAATGGAAGGTAAATGCCAGCGGAAAAACTCGAGTAATTTCCGGGAAACTTGTCGGCGCATGGGGCGATTAAACAATCCTGTTTGCAAAGAACCAAAACCAGTTATCATGAGTTGGTTGAGGGCTGCACTAGTAGGCAAATCGAAACAAGTAGAATTGGGACTGTGATGAAAAACGCCATCGGTGAACTGAAAATAGGGCGTTGCTTCGCAGTAATTTCCCACCGGATAAAAACCCAAAAAGCGAGAAAATTCGAGTAAAAACTTCAGGTGAAAATCGGGTAGTTCGCTCGGTGTTTGATCGAGTAGAATCATGGAGTCACGAAGGAAATCGAAGAGTTGGTCATTTTGTTCTTCTTCCTTAATGGTGTGTATTAGCACTTCGGCCAAAAAAAGAACCTGAGCTGTTTTCCCGTTTGAAAAGGGAATTCCTGAATAAGGAAAATCAATCCGCATCTCTCGCAATTGCTGCAAGCCACGGTTTTCTTTGAGCTGCATTTGAACTTCGAGCAAACTCAAAGGCTGCAATAAGGCTGTTTTGTTTCCTCCTTTTTTGCTCTTTGCTCCATGAATGAGAAATGAAACCAATCCTCGTTCGCGCGTGTACATGCGAGCAATAACCGATGAATCGCCATGTCGGAAAGTATGTAATACAATAGCCTGACTGGCAAGTAACATACTTAGTTGATGAAAAGGAACTTGGTTACTTTGGTTTGGCTACCGTCTTCGTTGGTGCAGAAAACCAAGTAAACTCCCGTTGAAGCACGTTGTCCGGAGTATAACTTTCCATTCCAGATTGCTGTTCCTCCGTTAGCAACTGTCGAAAAAACGAGGTTGCCGCTCACATCTGTGATCTTCACATCGGCATCAGTCACTAAGCCGGTGATTGCAATTGGACCCTCGTAACCATGTTCAACGGGATTAGGGAAGGTGTAAACGTGTCCGAATTTATCTCCACCACGACTGGCATCGGTTCGGTAAGAGCAAATACCGAGATCTGTTCCGATGAAAATCTCACCTGATACTCCGTTTATGGAAAGGCTTGTTACATTATTACTCAAAAGCGGACTGTTTTCGGAGTTAAACTCGGCTATTAGTTGCGTTCCATCAGGAGAAACGACAAATATTCCAGCTTTCTTGGTGCCAATCCATTTACGATTTGCTCCATCAACGGCAATAGCTGTAACCTCTTCTTCTTTTAGCAGATATTGGTTAAAACCATCCTGACTAACGATGATAGTTTGAGAATCCCAACCAGATGCTCCTTCTTGGAAAATGGCTTCTGGCGTATAAAAGACACTAATTCCCTTTGTTGTTCCAACCCAAATTTGACCATCCAAATCCTGAGCAAGACACAACACCGAAGAACTTGCTAGAGCGCCATTGCCAGCTTGATCGTTAAGGAATTTATAGCCATTGAGCGTGGTTCCGTCGAAGTTTGCAACCAGCAAACCGCGTTCTTGCACGATAACCCATTTTAGTCCAGAGCTATCGACTAACATATTTCCAAGAAACTGGAAGTTCACCGAGTTGTTAAATGCATAGTTCTTCCATTCTCCTCCAGGAGTTTTAACAGCAAGTGGTTTTGCTGATGATGAACAAGTTGACCAGAGGTTTCCGTCTTTATCGATGGTTAAATCAGATACACGGATGTCGTTGGGATAATTGGCTATTCCGGTTAATCCGCTATTAGCTGCCGCATATTGCTGAACAATTGCTCCGTCTTTAATTTCGGCAATTCCACCACCCCAAGAAGCGGCATAAATATGTGATGCATCAGCTGGATCGATGGCGATTGAAACGATATCACGAATGAAATCAGAACTATAATTAAGTTTATAGTCTTGCCAATTCAAGCCATCAAACTCAAAAACTCCATCAATCGAATATAATGGTGAATAAGCAAC
>JBIKOC010000208.1:0-4287 GCA_044358335.1 Flavobacteriales bacterium
TCAGGCATTCCTTTTCGATTTGCTTCTTATAAAAATGATAACTTAGAGGCTACAGTTGGTAACTTCTACGAGCAATTTGGTGGCGGTTTGATATTACGCGCATACGAAGAACGGGGCTTAGGATATGACAATGCTTTTGACGGAATTCGTATCCGTTTGCAGCCTGCTAAAGGAATTTATCTGAAAGGTTTGATTGCTCGTCAACGTACTTTTTTCTCATTAAGCTCAGGTATTATTCGTGCTTTCGATGCTGAGTTTAATTTGACAGAAATGGTCAATAAACCTGACGCTAAAACGATAGTAATAGTGGGTGGAAGTGCTGTTAGTCGATTTCAGCGCGATGAAGATCCAATCTATAATCTACCAGAAAATGTTGCAGCTTTTGCTGGTAGAGTTTCAATTAACAGAGGTAAATTCAATATTCAAGCAGAATATGGTTATAAGTACAATGACCCAAATGCTACGAATAAATTCATTTATCATCCAGGACAAGCTCTATCAATTACATCAACTTTCTCAACCAAAGGCTTTGGAATTCTTTTGTCTGCAAAACGACTAGATAATTTTGATTTTCGTTCTGATCGAACAGCAGCTGGAATTGGTGCGAATGTTAATTTCTTGCCTGCTTTAACTAGGCAACATACTTATAACTTACCTGCTACGATATATCCATATGCAACTCAACCTAATGGTGAAATGGGATTTCAGGCCGAATTGAGTTATCGCTTGAAGAAAGGTTCTAAACTTGGCGGTAAGTATGGAACTGAAGTCACGGTTAATTTTTCAGGAACGAATGGAATCCTTAAAAACAAAGTAGCCAATGACACGTTAGGTTATTCATCTCCTTTTTTCCAAGCTTCTAATCAAATGTTCTTCCGTGACTTTCATGTGGAAATTCATCGAAAGCTTAATGCTAAATGGAAAGCTACAATTATGTATCTTAATTGGGTTTACAATAAAGATGTTGTTCAAGGTTTATCCGGTTTTGGAACCATTTTCGCTGATATGGGAGTTATCGATGTAGCCTACAAAATCAATTCGAAAAACACCATTCGTTTTGAAACCCAAATTCTAGTTTCAAAACAAGATATGGGAAGCTGGGGAATGGGTTTAATAGAATATACATTTGCTCCTAAGTGGTTTGTTGCTGTAGTCGATCAATACAACTATGGCAATCCTGACCCTATTAAACAAATCCACTATTTTACTTTGAATACTGGATACACCAATAATGGCAATCGTATTATGTTGCAATATGGACGTCAAAGAGAGGGGATTTTTTGTGTTGGAGGTGTATGTAGAAGCGTTCCTGCATCAAATGGATTTTCAATATCTATTACAAGTAGTTTTTAATTCATGGAAATGAATCTGCTAATCTTGAATTTCAATTTTATGAAAAGCATTTATTCAATTAGTTGTCTGACTCTCTTAATCACTTTATTTAGTTGTGATAAAGTGGATGCTCCTTATGGTGAATCAAAGAAGGCTGACACAACTACTTCCGATACTGAGGTAGTTATGAGAAAGATTTTTATTGAAGATTTTACGGGACATTATTGTGGAAATTGTCCTCGAGCTGCAAGAACATTGTCGCAGATTCATGATTTGTACGGCGATAAAATTGTGCCTTTAGCTGCACATGTTAGTGAACAGTTTGCAGCGCCAGCAGGTGTTTATTACCCTAAAGATTATCGTACTGAAACTGGAAATGAATTTGATTCTTATTTTGGAAATTCTGCTACTGGTTTACCTAATGGTCTAGTAAATAGAAAAGAGTTTAATGGACAAACGATTATTCAATATACCGACTGGTCGTCTAGAGCGGCCGAACTTTTAGCTTTACCTCCCGAAGCATTTATGTGGATAACTCCAAATTATAATTCTGGTTCTCGAACTCTGAATGTTTCGATAAAAACTAAGATTCTTCAAGATATTGATGAAGGTTTAAGTATAGCACTTTATCTATCAGAGGATAGTGTAATAAGTGCTCAAAAGGATTACGATCAAATACCTGATAATTTAGTTGAGAATTATGTTCATCGACATATGCTAAGGGGTAGTATTTCTGGTACTTGGGGAAATACGTTAAGCGCTTCCTCTACTTATAATACAGGAGAAGAGTTCACTACAACAGGAACTTTCACGCTTCCAGTTGAATGGAATGATGAACATGTAGAGATTATTGCTGTATTATTTCGGACTGCAACTAAGGAAGTAGTTCAAGCTGAAGATCAAAAGATAAAGTGAGCCAAATACTTAAATCATTATTGTTCCGATTCATATTAATAGGTTCATTTTGCTTGAATATTGGCCAAGTCGAACTAAATGGGCAAGCTTTTCAAGGCGGTATTTTAGCTGGATTTAATACAAGCCAGATTACTGGTGACGATTTAGCTGGTTACAATAAATTAAGCCTCACTTTTGGAACTTTTGTCAATACTAAGCTCTCAGATAAATCATTTCTACAACTGGAAATTGCTTATTTAGGAAAAGGAAGTCATAAGAATCTAAACCCTAAAGATTCAATACCAACTCTTTACCTTCTTAGATTGAGATATATAGAGGTTCCTTTAGTGTTTCAATATAATGTTACATCCAAATTAACACTGGAAACTGGTCCATCATTAGGTGTTTTTTTTGGGAGTCGAGAGGAAGATTTATACGGGGATATGAGTGGAATGTATTCTTCTCGTGAACAATTTAAGCGTTTCGAGCTTTCTTATACTGTTGGAGGAACTTGGGTTATAAATCCTAAATGGCACTTTAATATTCGCTCTGCAAATAGTATTTTCCCCGTGCGTGATCACGATCAATCTACAAGTAACCGCTTAAATAAAGGTCAATACTCTTCTTGTATTATGGGACGATTAATGATGAACTTTTGATGAGTAAACTGAAAATTGCCATAGCTATTACTGGAGCCAGCGGTTCTATTTACGCGAAAGTTCTAATTGAAAAATTGGTGCTCTTAAAAGAACAAATCGAAGAAGTTAGTTTGGTCTTTTCTGATAATGCAAAAGTAGTTTGGGAGTTCGAATTAGGAGATCGATCTTTTGAATCTTTACCATTTAAAACATACAGTAAAACTGATTTCTTTGCCCCTTTTGCATCTGGTTCTGCCCGTTATGATGTAATAATAATTTGTCCTTGTTCAATGGGTACAATGGGACGAATTGCTGGCGGATTTTCAGACGATCTCATGACTCGTGCAGCTGATGTTGCTCTCAAGGAGAGACGCAAATTAATTCTTGTATTACGTGATACTCCATACAGCTTAATTCACATCAGAAATATGGCATCTATAACGGAAGCAGGAGGGATTATTTGTCCAGCTAGTCCTTCTTTTTATAGTTTGCCACAAACATTCTCGGAACTTGCTTCAACTGTAGTGGACCGTGTTCTTGATTTAGCTGGTTTGGAACAAGAAACCTATAGATGGAGTTCCGAGAATTCTTAATTTAAATATTCTTTTTCTTAAGAAAAGCAATGTTGCGCTTCAATCCATTATACCCAGTCCTTTTAACTGCAGACTTTCCAAATACCTTATTAAAGACTTCTTCAGTCATTTCTGTCCAGTCGTCATAGGTCCAATCTAGGATAGCTTCATTTGGATTAAACGCAATTTCTTTATTGGATTTTGAAAATCTATTCCATGGACAAACTTGCTGGCAAATATCACAGCCAAACATCCAATCGTCCAATTTCCCTGTCCACGTTTCTGGAATTTGTTCTTTTAATTCTATGGTCAGATAGGAAATACATTTACTGCCATCCACAATATATGGTTGGATTATAGCATCAGTGGGACAAGCATCAATGCATCTTGTGCAATTGCCACAATAATCTTTTATTGGTCCATCTGACTCTAATTCTAAATCCAAAATCAATTCTGCAATAAAGAAAAACGAACCATTTCCTTTATTAATTAGATTACTGTTTTTGCCAATCCAACCTAATCCAGATCGCTTTGCCCATGCTCTATCTAGAACAGGGGCTGAATCAACAAATACTCTTCCATCCACATCCCCAATTTCTCTTCTTATTCTGTCGAGTAAATCAAAAAGCTTTTTTTTAATAACTAAATGATAGTCTTCACCATATGCATAGATCGATAATTTCGGAGCATCCTTATTTTGTTGATCTTCTGTAAAGTAATTGAGTAATAAGGAAACAACTGATTTTGCTCCAGGAACAAGTTTGCGTGGATCAATACGTTTATCGAAATGATTGGCCATATAATGCATCTGTCCATGCATATTTTTATTTAGCCAACTTTCTAAGTGATAC
>JBIKOC010000077.1:0-6719 GCA_044358335.1 Flavobacteriales bacterium
CAATGTAACAGATCCACCCGGACAGAAATTTAAAGGTCCTGAAGGAGTTACAGTAATTGATTGAGTTGAACCTAAAGAAACGTTAATAGTTGCAGCAGTTGAAAGACAATTATTTGCATCATTAGCTGAAACGGTATACGATCCTACAGTTGAAGCAGTAACACTTTGTCCTGCTTGAGTTCCTGATGGCGTCGTCCATGAATAATTAGTAAATCCATTTGCTGCAGAAAGATTTACATTTCCTCCGGGACAAATGGTTTGATTACCCGATGGAGAAACCGATAAGGTTTGAGGAGTATTTACCGTGACTGTGACCGTTGCAGTAGCTGAACACGAAGGTGTATTTCGGTAAACAGTAACGGTGTATGGTGTAGTTACTGAAGGACTGGCTGTTGGATTAGCAGCAGATGCGCTACTTAAATTCGTTGCAGGTGACCACGAATAAACGAGTGCTCCAGCCTCAGAACCGCCTGTTGCAGTTGGAGCTCCACCTATTGTAACTGACCCACCTGGACAAATAGAAACGTTCGTTCCCGCACTAACAGTTGGAGGAGTGCAAGATGAAGTAGTACCTGTTAATTGAATATTATCGATATTAAATGGAGGATCGCAATCAGAACATGATGTAGCATTTGAAACAAATCGGAATGCTATTTTAAAATTTGAGATACCTGCATACTGAGCGGGAATTGCGATTGTTGCTTGTGTACACGTTTCTTGTTCTGAATACTCAGTTGCCAACCAATTCCAAGTAGTACCACCATCATTACTTAAGCCGACTTTTCCATAATCCTGACCAGCAACACCATCCAAGCGCCAAGTAAAACTGAGTGATATTCCACTAACCCCAATAGTTGATATCGCTGGCGTAGCTTTCAGTTTATCTGTATAAATATCAGATAGATATACGTTGTCTGTCCCAAAAGATTTGATATATAATTGGTTGCCAGATACACAAGCATTAGCATCTGAACTAATAGTCCAAGTATTACTTATACCTATAAATGTAGTATTCTGTCCACCGCCCGGTGTATTTGTACTTGCCGACCAACCAACTCCGGCATTATTATTATTCGTTCCTCCAGCAGGAGCGTCAAAATTATCACTCCAAAAAACTGTTTGTCCAATTGTTTGACCTGCAACAATAATGAATGAGGCAGATAGTATTAAATGTTTGAAAGAAATTCGCTTAAGTTTAAGTGTCATCATTCCAGAGTGCGTTTTGTTAGAATAAGACTGCAAACTACGCAAGAAATGCCATCAAAAAAAACACTAGTATTTGGGTCAAATTAAGATGAGATTATCGCTCAAAGAAGCAAATATTTCCTCCGACCCAGGTTTTATCCTTATTAAACTTAACTCCAATCATTTCTCCCCTACTAAGACGAGAAAGGTTTACAACCAACTCAGGCCTTTTATTTTCGTTTTCCCAGAAATAAAGAAGTCTTACTTCCACTTTAACCATTCCATCAGGAGCTTGGAGAACAGGCTCATATTTTACTTTCCGTTGAAGCAAAAATGAAGAGCGTTCATCCATAGGAATTGCATCTATATCAGCCAATGTAACATGAAATTTAACCCCAGTACCTGAAAATGAATACAATGGTTTTAAAACATAATTCTCTAAATCGGAAGGGATTTCCTTGACATCACTTAAGAATTTACATTCAGGAACAAACGGACTGTTTAAGAATGGCATTACATATTTACTAACTCTGAAAAACCAATTAGGATGCCCAGCCCATTCAACATCTACGTTTTCGGTCAAATTGAATTGACAAACTAAATCACTCCGTTTACTAAACTCATCAAAAATCACACGATTATAAATGCGATGAATAAGTGTTTTAATACCATCACGCATGTAGAAGAGTTTAGTTCCTTCTCGTAAAATTTCAGTAATACAAACCGGTCGAATTCCTGTTTGAGCTTCTGTTACAATAAAATCGATTGATGTGCTTTGTTTATATGGCTCAATTTCTAATAGAATGACATGTTCAGAGGAATGACCATTTAACAGTAAATTTCTTAATCTTTTGATATACGTTTCGGAATCCAAATCACCAAAAAAGGCACTGAAATTTTCAGGTACATAAAAGTGCTTTTTGTACATCGATTGAATAAAATCCTGAAATGCAAAAAGAGAAGGAAATCCTTGCAGCTCGATTAGTTGAGGATTTAATTCGCCTTTTTCATCAATACAAACAGCAAAATCAAGTGCTAAAAAGTTGGAATGATTATCCTCATTAGGAACTAAAAGCCCTGCTGGAACAGCCTTTCGGGTTAATTCTTTATAATCCTCACGAAGTAAAGTGGAGATAATACTTTCTCCAGCTTCAGCAAGTTTTTCCTTAAACGATTTTGGAAAAAAAACGGGAGATTCAGCAATTCGGAAATGAACTTTATAATCAAAATGTGAATTTACATCGTCTAAGAAATGTTGATATTTTTCTTCTGTAAATTCTCGATTATATATCTCCCGAATGGATTGAATCATGATTATTTAGTTATCAGTTCTTTACTGGCAGATACTGCACGTTTAAGGAAATTGGGCAATATGGTATCATGAGTAAAAATAATCTTGTCTGGATCGTTCAAATGCTCAATCATACTTTGGTACTTGGCTTCACCATGATGATGAATAACGTTTTGTTTTTTATCCTCTGTTAAAAGGTGAACTAACATGCCACTCGAATCGGCTTCAGGATGAAATTGTGTGCCGAATATAGCATTATCAAATCGCATAGCCATTACACATCGCTCCAGTTTAACATGTGGTCGGTATTTCTCAATGCTTAACACATCTCCCCCATCAGCATGAATTTTTTTCATGTCTGGTTCTGTTACTTGCCAATCACGGGAATCAACAGCCCAAAATGGATCCATCAATCCTTTAAAGTATGGCTCTCGTGTGCCGCCTGATGTCATGTGTATAGGCATAACTCCAAACGAAGTGGATATGCGTTTCGAAACTTTACCCAAACCGTAATACCTACAATACAGTTGAAAAGAATGGCAGATTAGAAAAACAAATTTTTTGTGATCTGTCTGATGACGATTATACAATCGAAGCTCATCCATGAACCCAAAATAAGCAGTTTCCCAATCTGAACCTTCACTGTCAATCGGACTTCCTGGACCTCCAGTAGAAATATAAGCATCGAAACTTAGATCAGGAACTTCCGATTTAGCTCGAACATCAAATTCTTGAACTTCTATATGCATAGAATTTTCAGAAGCAAAATCATGCAGAATTTCGCGAATACAACGCATACCCTGATTGGGTTCTCCATCATACAAATCCAAAATCGCAATGCGCATTGAGTTTTCTAACATGTACTTATCTTTAAAAGAAACCTAACGTATTTTCAGAAACTATGTTCCTTGTAACGTTTGTTCTAAAATGTAATCCACAACTTTTACCAAATCTCCTGTTTCTTCGTACACTTTAAGTTGACGGTCTGCCCCTGTTCCATTTTCTAGCATAGTATGGACATAGTTTATCGCTTCACGACTACCTAAATCATCAATAACATCTTCAATAAAGTCGAGTAATTCTAGAATCAACAAGCGAGTCTTGACTTCTTCTTCTTTACCAAAATCAATCATTTTCCCATCAATTCCATAACGACCAGCTCTCCATTTATTTTCATTAATAAGAGCTCGAGTGTAGAGCATGAAATTTAGATTGGAGGTTCTCAATTTGTAGAGTTTCGCAACTAAAGCTTGGAAAATAGCTGCGATACAAATCGTTTCATCAACCAACATAGGAATATCACAAATTCGGAATTCTATCGTTGGAAAGAATGGATGTACCCTCAAATCCCACCAAATTTTCTTAGCATTGTCGATACAACCTGTTTTAACTAACAGATTAACGTATCCAATAAAATCCTCATAAGTATTAAAGTAATCGGGTATTCCGGTTCGAGGAAATTTGTCGAATACCTTAGATCGGAAACTTTTAAATCCAGTATTTCTTCCTTCCCAGAATGGTGAATTGGTACTTAATGCATACACATGTGGTAAAAAGTATCGTACCGAATTCGCAATATGCATAGCCATTTGCTTATCCGCAATACCCACATGCACGTGTAATCCAAATATGAGATTGGAACGAGCTGCATCTTGTAACTCATTCACAATATCTTCATACCGAGGATTAGGAGTTATCAATTGCGTACTCCAATGTGAAAAAGGATGTGTTCCGGAAGCTCCAATACGTAATCCATTATCACTTGCTACTTGAGAAACCGTTCTACGCAGATTAGAAAGGTCTTTCTTAGCTTCAAATACATCTTTACATATTCCTGTTCCAACTTCTACAACTGCCTGATGCATCTCAGCTTTAACCTGATCATCAAGTACCCTACTCGCTTGTTCAACAATTCGTTGATCATGTGATGTTAATTCTCGAGTTTCGGGATTAACAACCATGTACTCTTCTTCAATTCCTAAAGTAAATGCAGGTATAGACACAGTGAATAATTATTAAGTTAAGCTTGAGCAATGCTGCAAAATAGAAAAACACCGGAAACAACCATGAAGAAGTCCCGGTGTTTTTTAAACATAACTATTAAGCTTTTACTGAAGCCGCTTTTTTAGCAGGTGCCTTTTTTGCTGACTCTTTCTCTGTTAAAGCTTTCACGGTTTTTGCTTTTGGTGTAGAAGCAGTCTTTGGAGACTCACCTGCAGGATTTAACTTTAATGCAGATTTACTAATGTACGTACCCCAAGTTAGATTGTCTTGACCGTCTTTTTGTGCACGAGCACGCTCAATTGCATAATTAGCAGCTGTTTCAACTACCCAATCAAAGTTTTCTTGACCAACACTTGCGACATCTGCATCTGGGGCTGGATTACAAAAATCAATTGCATACGGAATACCATCACGAACAGCAAATTCAACTGTATTGAAATCATATCCTAGCGCATGATTCAATTTAAGTACATACTCTTCAATAGTTTTAAGAAGCTTAGTACTTGAAGGCTTACTATCAACAACATAACGTAAATGATGTGGATTACGTGGCTCATATTGCATTATGCGGACATGTTTTCCTCCAATGCAATAACAACGATAGTATTCTTCAAAAATAATCTCTTCTTGAAGCATCATCACTAACTGACTTGTTTCATGATATGCAGTAAATAGTTCTTCAGCATTGTTTACTTTATATACACTTTTCCATCCGCCACCAGCATGTGGTTTCATATAAGCTGGAAATTTTATGTGTTCAAAAATTGCATCCCAACTAAGCGGAAAATGTAAATTACGGAATGAAGTCTCAGAAGTATCCGCAGGACGTTCAAATGAAGGTAACAAAACAGTTTTAGGAACTGGTACACCTAATTTTACAGCAAGAGCATTATTGAAGAATTTCTCATCGGCACTCCACCAAAATGGGTTATTGATAACTGCAGTGCCAGTAATAGCTGCATTTTTAAGGTATGCACGATAAAAAGGTACATCTTGAGATATACGATCAATAATTACAGCATACTCTGTTGGTTCAGCTTGAGAAACAATATCAATCAGAACACGTTCTGCCTGAATGTCTTTCAATCCCATCGAATTAATCTTCTCAATTATAGCATCAGGAAATGAGCTTTCCATTCCATGAAGAATTCCGATTTTTTTCATTGTGTTGTTTATTAGGTTATTGATGTGGGTGCATGTTTGATTTTGTAAGTTAGGTAAGAAATGAATCTGTACCTTATCGATTTAGTATTTCAATGTAAATAATGCGAATTATACACTTCTCAATTCCTTAATGAAGTAAGCAAAAGAAAACAAACTAATCATATAATTAGCCTATTTAATGCCGTATTCTCATTTTTAAAGCACAAAGATATCAATTTCAATAATATATTGTTCCCTGTTGAAAGAAAATTGCAAATACAAACGTTTGTACCATAGAAATGAAGCAGATTTGCCATTATGGAAGGGTATTCAAAACTTAAGAAGGAAACTTCAGTAGATTCTGAAACAAGCTGGACTCTTGAAACTTTTCAAGGAATTCACTCTATCGAACTAAATCGAGAAGTCAAAGTGGATATTTTTTTGCCTCCTACCTATCATTCCACGAATGAAAATTTACCTGTTTTAATTTTGAATGATGGACAGGATAGTGAAAACATGGGGCTGTTAGATATACTAAATAAGCTCTGGCAAGAAAATAATTGCTTACCGTTTATTGTAGTTGGAATATACTGTGGTGAACGTATTCAAGAATATGGTGTTGCTTCAAAAGCCGATTACAAAAAAAGAGGTACTAGAGCTAAGCAATACACTGCATTTATTACTGATCATTTATTTCCTTGGCTTGAATCAGGTTATACTGTTAGCCGATTTGATACTGATAATGTTATTGCTGGTTACTCTTTAGGAGGATTATCAGCATTAGATATTGCATGGAATAATCCAACTATATTTAAAAAAAGTGGCGCTTTCTCTGGTGCCTTTTGGTGGAGAAAACGTGATCTAGATAAAGGATACACCGAAAACGATCGTATCATGCATTCCGAAATCCGACAAGGGAAATTCATTCCAGGTATGAAATTCTGGTTCCAAGCTGGAACATTAGATGAAAAAGCTGATAGGAATAACAACGGAATTATTGATGCTATTGATGATACTCTTGATATCATGTCTGAACTAATAAAAAAAGGATACAGGCCATATTATGATGTTGTATATCATGAAGTTAAAAACGGTC
>JBIKOC010000078.1:0-6711 GCA_044358335.1 Flavobacteriales bacterium
CTCAACCGATAGAGGTTAGTATAAATCCTCTTCCAATCGTTGAAGTCGAAACCATTGAACCTCCTTGCTATGATAGCGACCAGGGTTTTATCCAACTAGTTAATTCAGGTGCGAATGAAACTAGTATGGTTATTTGGGCTGATGGTTTCGAAGGTGAAATCCGTGATGAGCTTACTGCTGGAGAATATGAGTATATTTTAACTGATGTTGCAGGTTGCTCTATTTCTCAAACATTAATACTCAACCAACCTGATTCAATACGTACTTATGCTGAATTTAGTCAAGCCACTTGTCCTAATTCTTGGTCAGGTTTTGTAGTAGCCGAAGGAGGAACTGTACCGTATCAGTATCAATGGAATTTCTTTTATGAAGGTGAGGTAACACCTTTCCACTCTACTTATAATAAAGCATTTACATGCTTACAATCACCTATGAATATTCTTGCCAAATACCAAATTACCGACATGCAAGGTTGTAATAAAACGGGCTCGCAAATTTTACCAGGTATTGTTGGAATAGCTGATTTGGAAGCTAACTCAGAAACAATCTATCCCAATCCTGTTCAACAAATTCTTCACCTCAATTTAAAAACGGCAATTCAAAAACTTGATTTGTTCGATCTAAGTGGAAGACTCATCCAAACATTTGATCTTACCGATTCTAAAACCCAGCAAATAGATTTGTCAAATCTCGTTTCTGGATTCTATTTACTGACCTATAAACAAGGAGATGAGCCGGTTGTAAAAAGGTTTGTTAAGGAATAATAAAACAAAAAAAATGCAGTCAGAATAACCCGACTGCATTTTATGTTTTCGCACTAAACGTGTCTTAATCGGTCACTTGTACTTTGAATGTAGCTGTTCTTTTCGCATCACTCATTTGAACAAAATAGAGTCCTGCTGTTAGATTGTTTGTTGAAACAGTATACAAGCCATTTGCAATTGAAGATATCTGTTCACTTCGAATCAATTGTCCATTCATTGCATAAACATTCATTTGTAGTTTCTCAACTTCGCCCGGTATTCTTATGAAGAGCTGAGCTCCCGATAAAACTGGATTTGGATAAGTACTTGTAGCTCCAAAAGAAGCAGCCAAATCATTAATACCAACACTAGTTGTATCTAAGAACAAATCAAGGAATTCTGCATTATTGCTGGCAACCTGAGAATTCCCTCTTAAATCAACTGCTCCACTCACAAAGACTGGAATATCCAAAACATCAATGCTTTGAAAACCTAAATCGAAGGCCGCTAAGTAAGTTTGTTCATTAACCCAATACGAAGCATCCTGATTGAATAAAAGTAGAGATTGAGCACTAGTATTTCCAGGAAACGTAATAGTTGGTGTGATACTTTGATCCATTTCTTCATCAAATATGGAAATGAATTTTAAAGCTTCTGGTCCAACTTCCTGCTCAGTTAATTCATAAGTATTTGCTGTAAGAAATGATACAAGTGGCTGACGCGTATCAACAAAAACATCAAATTCAGAAGTCTCTGCAAATTGGAAATTACCTGCAGCATCTTGTCCTAATGCATAGTTGAAATTGATGTTTCCTGGTTCGCCCACATTTCCAATTACATCATATGCTGCTTGGTAAGTTGAATCATTTATCCAAGAACTCATTCCTGCATTATATGCTAAAGCTGTCGTAACTGATGTCGGACTAACAACAATGGAAGGTGTTAAGGAAGTATTCATGGGTTCATCGTAAGTCAACTCAACCATAAATGTTCCATTTCCAACCATGCTCATATTTACAAGTGCATTAGAAGCTGAACTCGAAGTAAGAATCGGATTTCGAGTATCGATATCGAACAGATTGTTTTGGAAATACGCTTTCTGTTCTTTTGCTTCTATATCTATTCCACCAGAAACCTTAATACCTACTTGAGTGATGTTTGTATCTAAATCGCTAACCAAGAAGGAAATTTGACATGTTCTTGCACTGCTCCAGTTTACTATTGGGGAAGTTAATGATGGTGAAACAAAAGCATTCAAAAATTCAATTGTTGGTTGAGAAAGCTGATCCATGTCTTCGTTATACGTCACCGAGATAGTGACAAACCCTTCCGCCAATTGATCCGAAATAACATCCTGATCTATCGTTACATTTTGAACAAATGGCAAACCAGCATGGAAAATATCTTCGGCGTGCTGAAGTGCATTGGGTCCTAAGAACATTCCCATTTTTCTTCCGGGAAGATCATCTTGAGGTGGATGAATTCCCCCGTAAATGCGTGATAAACTGCATTGATCAGAAGCATCTTGGTACGTTGCCCATTGGATGGTGATGTCCTCGCTCGGACCTTCTTCAAATACCAAATATTGGTTTTGCGTTGCATGAAATTCACACATGCCTCCCGGAAAGTATGAATCTCCAGTCATTAATGTCATGAGTTCGGCTGCGGTGCGAGAAAACGTTGAGTGTCCCGACATATAGCCAGCAAATGGAGGAGTAACAAAGCTAGAACGTTGATAAGGCCACCAGTTTTCGGCTAGAATCCAACCTGCACCAGCCATATCTACAGTTGGATCTGGGATAAAATCATGACCTTTCCAAGAGTAGAGTTTAATCTTATATAGATGTTCATTGTTTGCTCCAGCTAACGGATCACCGGGCATAACTAATTCCACATAACCCGGGATAAGCGGTGTGCCTGCAGGGTGATAGCTTGGTAAAAGTGAATCGGAGCATTGTCCTTTACCACACATCCAACGTATAATTGAAATAGGGCGAGGTGAATCGTACCAACCTTTATTACTCCAAGCTGCAATAGCAGCATCATGCATAGCACCAGATAAAGCAAAATAGCTGCGAACATCCCAATCCAAATTGCTTAATATTTCCCCTGTACCTCTCCAACGTTTTTCGAATTGTGGTTGATCTCCAACATAATTCAAAATGGTAAACCAATGACCCGGCGGGGTTTCTGAATTAGGCCCATCTGCCCAAAACTCAGCTAATACTCGAGCATAATCCCCACGATGAACGATGTTTGGTTCGTAAGGAAGTCCCGTTTTGGGATTGAGAGAACGCCCAGTCCCCATGTCTCCACCATCAATGAATTTGTAAAATTCCATTCCAGCAGTGTAGGTTTCTGGATATGAAGAATTATTGCCAATTGCACCTGGAGAGATATCCCACATCACACCATCGGCAGTGTCTAACTGAGCTTGCCAAATACTCACCATCAAATAACCTGTTTTGTAATCTGATGTCATTCCAGCCGAATTGTTTGTGTCCAAAAGTGGAGGAGGACCAGCATCTAGATAGACGTTATAGTCATGTCCATCGCGCGTATGAACGGTTTTGTTTGAATCGGCAAGTGCAAATGGATGAACATTTCCCCATTCAGCACCTAAGAATGGTGGTGAAATATTATACACATTCCCGTTTTGGTCAATGTACTGATCGAGAAAAATTTGCTGCCAGCGGTTAGGGTCAACTAAATTAGTATCACCTGGGTAATTCGCATAAAAGGGTGGATTCACTGGTTGGTAATACTGATTGGCATAATTTCCAGTTTGATTTGCACCATCGGTTAGCCCATAAGCTATAAAAGATGCTGCAATGTAATTTCCTAATGCAGCAGGTGAGCCAGACGAATAATCAGTTGTTATAATGGAAGGATCAAATCCCAAAGAAATCATCAAGGTATCGAGAGGAGGTAGAGAGATAGCAGCCCCGGGAGAATTCAGAAAACGCGCTCGAATCATGCGGTAAGCAGCATAACTTAAAGCTTCTTCTTGTGCAGCTAATCGATTTGCTGGAGCTGGAATGCCATTAAAGGTACATGTATATGTCCCAACTGTTTTTCCTAGTAAAAAGGGTGAAGCTGTTGTATCAAAAGCAGCCCATGCATCATACATCGATGCGGAAATATGGAAAATATTTCGAGCGTGCACTACTGGTCTCGCCAAGTCTTTGCGAATGCACTGTAACATGGCCTCATTCCATTGTCGGGATACACTATGTTGAGCTGTTGCCGATAAAGTTGAAAAACAAGCTATCAATACGAATAGAAATGTAACTGCCGTTTTTTTTAGTTGTTTGTAGAGCTGCTGCATAGGCATTTTGTTTTAGTGAGCACTAAGAATTTGAAATGTAGAGGTTTATGTTTTAAATAGCAAGTAAGAAATATAGTTAAAATGTAAAATTTCAAAGTATCCATGCCCCAAAATCTCTACATGTGTATATAATACTGAAGTGTAGCTGATATTATTCGAGATTATAAATTGTTAAAAATCAAAACGATGGAATTTTTTCAAGATTAATTAGTTGGTTTCTGATTTTACTAAACAGTGTTTAGTATATTTGTCATGTTTAAAATATAGTAGTTGATTATGGGTATTGCAGAAAGAAAAGAGCGGGAGAAAACCGAAATGCGTGATCTGATTCTTCAGGCAGCCACCGAATTATTCGTGGAACGTGGCTATGATGATACTTCCATTCGAACGATTGCCGAGAAAATTGAATATAGTCCAGCTACTATTTATCTCTATTTTAAAGACAAGCCCGAACTGTTCCATGCCATGATGGATCACGCTTTTTCTTTACTCATTGAGAAGTTTACTCATGTTGACAAAACCGCTCATCCAATTGAGCAATTACGGCAGTTAGGACAGGTTTACATGAAATACGCATTGGAGAATCCAGCTTTATACGACCTCATGTTTATCATGCGTAAACCCATGGATCATGTTGCTTGCGCTGAAGATTGGGATTGTGGAATGCAAGCTTATCATTTCCTCTATACCACTATAGAAAACTGTTTGCAACAGAAATTGGTTCGATTTACCGATGCGCATGTAGGTGCTATCACCGTTTGGAGCCATTTGCACGGGCTAATCGCACTCAATCTTCGTGGACGATTTGTGATGATACCTGAAGAAATGCACGCTCCACTCATTCAAGCCTCTATTGATTCTCTTATCGAAGTCATCCAAAACTAATCACCTTTTTTTACCCTCGTACTAAACGCTGTTCATACGATGTACACCTCTTATTTAGCTCATCCCGAGAATTTGCAATTCACTTCTCAACAAGAGAAACTTTCCTTCGTTCATAAGGAGTTTAGCCGATTACTCTACTGTCATTTTACTCCTCATCTTCATCGTTCTTTACTCGACGACCGTAGGTTTACCCTGTCGGAATTAGGTATCGAAAATGAATTCTGCACATTGCTCGGTTTCATCATCGAAAACCATTTCCACATTCAACTTCCGACAAGTTTAACTACTTCACAATCCATCTTCGATATCGAATTAATCATCAGCAAGCATTTCGCCAACTGATATTTTTTGCCCTTTTACTAAACGTTGTTTATAGTATAATCTATGGTTAATATCAAGGCTTTCAGCTTTTTCTTCTTGCTCAGTGGAATAGCTACAGCTCAACCTTCTTCAATCGATCAACTCATTCAAACAGGTCTAGAAAGCAATCACAGTTTGAAGCAACATCAAATTCAACTGGATAAAGCCAACTCGGCTCTTCAAGAAGCACGAGGACTTTTCTTGCCTTCTATTAGTTTCCAAGCCGAATATACTTATGCTCAAGGTGGACGAAAACTCAATTTTCCTATCGGTGATCTCCTCAACCCGGTGTATGGAACGTTGAATCAACTCACCGCTTCAAATGCTTTTCCTCAGGTTGAAAATGTGGATATACAGTTTCTTCCCAACAACTTCCACGATACTCGTTTGCGTTCATCTTTACCCATCGTAAACGCCGAAATCTGGTACCTCAATAAAATCCGCCAGGAAGCCATTCAAGGTCAGCAAGCCGAACTCATGGTGTATAAGCGGAACGTCGTTAGGGACATCAAATCGGCTTATGCCAACTACCTGAAAACGCTTCAAGCAATCTGTATATACCAATCAGGACTTGATTTACTGGAGAAAAATCTCAAACTCACACAGGCACTTGTTAAACAAGATATGGCTTTGCCAGCTGCCGTTTTTCAAGTGAAAGCTGAGCTCAGTGTTACACAAGCTAAGCTCGAAAGCATGAATAACGATAGTCGAAATGCTGCTGCTTACCTCAATTTTCTACTTAATCGTGATTTAGCTACCGAAATCCCAAACGATACACTTTGGCTGAAATCTGCCGGTAATCAGCCTGCTTTCAACTCATTTGTTACCCAACGCGAAGAAATCTTGCAACTTCAATCGGGGTTGAAACAAACCGAGTCGCTGCTCAATATGAAGAAAGCCTACTATATCCCAACGTTGGGAACATTCTTCGATGCTGGATATCAAGGCTTCGGATATAAAATGGATTCCGACCAACGCTATTATTTGGGTGGTTTTCAACTCAAATGGAACCTCTTTTCGGGGCGACAAAATACCTGGAAAGTTAAACAGGCTAATTCCGATGTATTACTGCTTAGTGATCGTATTTCGGAAGCCGAAAGTCAGTTACGCCTGCATTTAACCACATCTCAAAATACACTCGCATCTGCTCTCAAACAACTAGAAAGTAGCAAGGAATCGCTCACGTTTGCTCGTGAAAGCTATCGACTAACTGCCAGCCGTTACGAAAACGGACAAGCCATTCCGCTCGAACTTACACAAGCTTTGCAACAACTCACTCAAGCTCAACTCACACTTGCCATTCAACAATCGGAAGTGCGCATTCGCGAAGCCGAACTCGAACGCGCTGCTGCTAGTTTCACTTTTTAATCGCTCCTAATCCAACCTATTTATTCT
>JBIKOC010000079.1:0-6701 GCA_044358335.1 Flavobacteriales bacterium
CTTCCTCATTCACAGGCTTCTCCTCTTCACGATTTCCTTCTTTTTTGTTTTTGAGTTCTTCTAGGGTTCGAACAGTCACCGACATAATAGGCACTGTAAGCACATTCACTTCCGAATGGGTTCGAATATCAACGGTTGCCGACATCCCCGGACGGAATGGAGATAAATATGGATGTTCAGGATCCATTAAATCATCGTACGATTCTCTTAAAATTCGAATTTTTACGGTAAAGCTTGTTACTTGATCAGCACTATTAATTGCAACACTTGAGTTATTGGATGAATTAGAAATCTCGGTAACAATACCTTTAAATTTACGATCGGCGTAGGCATCCACATCTACATCACTCGTATCGTTAAGGTGAATACGAACAATATCGTTTTCGTTCACATCAACTCGAACTTCCATTTCGTTGAGGTTAGCAATGCGTAGCAATTCTGTACCACTCATTTGAGCTGTACCTACAACGCGCTCACCTAATTCAACATTCAATTTCGAAATGGTTCCATCGGTTGGAGCATATATGCGTGTTCTGGCCAGATTATCGTTTGCTTCTTTCAAACTAGCTTCTGCACTTCTCACACTAAAATCGGCACCAATAACGGTTTGACGAGCTGCTTCTAAATCTGCTTTTGAACCTTCATATTGAGCTTTTGCTGCATCAAATTCGGCATCCGAAATAGCTTTTTGGTCGTACAACTTTTTACTTCTGTTGTAGCTGATTTCAATGTTTAAGAAACTCGCCTTAACCTGATTCTCACGTGCACGTGCATTTGCTAAATTGGCTTTTGCTTGATTGACAGCCGCAGCTACCCGATCTGCAACAGCTTTTATCATATCGGGATTGATGGTGAGCAAGTGTTCACCCTTCATCACTTTTTGTCCCTCTATCACCTTCAATTCCACAATCTCACCCGATACATCGGCGCTGATTTTTACTTCCACTTCTGGCTGAATCTTTCCATTGGCAGATACCGTTTCAACGATTGTTCGTTTCTGAACTGTTTCGGCAGTTACTTCTAAGGAAGTCGGCTTACCAATCCATCCGGCTTTTTTAGCTGCTATGCCTCCAATTACTAATACTAAAGCAGAAATCAGGATTATCCAGGTTCTTTTTTTCATGTTTCCTTAAAATGAAATGGGCTTACCTTGATAGAAATCAAGCACTTTAACCCGCAATATAAATTCGTAACGTGCTTGTGCCAAATTGCTACGAGCACTTATTAATTGATTCTTTGATGTGTTGAATTCCAGTGCATTAACCATTCCTACATCATAACGTTGTTGGATATAATTAAATGCTTCTTCCAACGCCTTCACCGATTTTGCTGTTGCCTGATAACGCTCAAACGAAGAACGTGCATCAAACCAAGCTGTTTGAATATCCCGACGTAATTGGTTCTTTACAATTGAATGTTGCAATCGTGCATTTTCAACTGCAATTTTCTGTTGAGAAACCTGAGAGCGAGTTCTCAATCCATTAAATATTGGAACACTCAACGAAAACCCTACCGTACGATTGAAGTTCTGATCCATTTGATCACGGAAAGGTGTTTTCTCATAAATCGGCACTTCCACATCTATCACTATTGGCTGTCCCTGAAATGAACCAAAATTTTGCTGTTGAGTCGTGCTTCCAATAACGCTTCTAGATAACTCCGAGTAACCAGTACCAATACCTCCAAATACACTCAAAGAAGGATAATATCCGCCCCGCGCAGCTTTCAAACCTCGTTCGGAACTTTTCAAACGATATTCTGCTCCTAAAATTCCCGGTTGACGCTCTACTGCTACCGTGAATAAATCCTTCGCATTGTAGGGTGGGAGATTTATTTCTAACTGATCAAAATTAGGTTTCACAATATCAAACTCCTCAGCCGATTCAAGCGAAAGTAACTGAGCTAAGGTGAGTTTAGCAAGTTCAAGTCGATTGCGTGCATTTATCACATTCAGTTCTTCGTTAGCTAATTGTGCTTCTGCTTGTAAAAAATCACCTCTTGCAGTTCTACCGGCTTCGTACAAGAGTTTGCCTCGTTCCGATTGTTCTCGTGTTAATCGCAGCTGATTATCTGCAATGCTCAAAAGTTCATCCGCCAGAATAATCTGAAGAAACGAATTGGTAACCTGAAGCGAAATGTCGTTTATAAGCTGATCGTTAGTGTATTTAGCAGCAATAACTGCTAGTTGATTCGATAAAATTGTTTGCGTGTTCGACAATCCTCCAAATAAGTTCAGATTACTGCTCAAGCTAAAGTTTTGAGATAAAACCTTCTTATTCGCAAACTGGTTAGTGAAAGGGTCAATCCGTCGACCGAAGTTATACGTATGATTGGCTGAACCATTCAGACTGGGAAGTGCCACCGCTTTTGATTGAAGAAGCGAAATCTCACTTTGTTCAACCGTTAAGGTGTTCTGTGCCAATTGGAAATTATGCGCAATTGCATATTCAATGCATTCTTGCAGGCTCCAACGTTTTACATTTTGAGAATTTGCATCACCCGATAACACAAGGAAAATCAAGCAAAGCAACACTTGGATTGGTTTATTCATAAGCTAAACAGGCATCAAAGGTAGTTTTTTGCAAAAGAAATTGAAGCGTGAATCTTTTCAAATTGATATAGGTGCGAAAGAAATTCTTTTAATTGATGGGCTTTGTGTTTCACTATCTTCGCGGCACGATGGCAACACTTTCAATTATACATTTAAAACCCGGTAAAGAACGTTCAATCCTACGGTTTCATCCTTGGGTTTTTTCAGGTGCAATTGCCCGTTCCGAAGGAGATCCTCAAGATGGTGACGTAGTTCGGGTGAAAGATCAACGGGGAGAAGTGATTGGAGTGGGACATTATCAAAAAGGTTCCATCACCGTTCGGGTGCTATTTTTTGGTGATATTTTGATTGATGATGATTTTTGGAATGAAGCATTTTCGCGTTGTTTCGCTCATCGCCGCCGGATAGGTTTCCCTTCTTCTGCTACCAACATCTTTCGTTTAGTGCATGCCGAAGGCGATAATCTACCTGGATTAATTGTCGATGTATATGGTTCAACAGCCGTTGTGCAGTGTCATTCTCACGGAATGTACGCTTCTCGTGATAGTATTGCCAAGGCAATTGTTGCTCAAAGTAACGGACTCATTCGTTCGGTGTACGATAAATCCTCCGAAACGCTCGGTAAGAATGGTGCAAACGACTACTTACTTGGTGAGCCAATCGTAGAAGATTACCTCGAAAATGGACATCGTTTTCATATCGATTTCATCACCGGACAAAAAACAGGTTTCTTCATCGACCAACGCGATAATCGTGAATTGCTGGGACGTTATTCGAAAGGCAAAACTGTCCTCAATACTTTCTGCTACACGGGTGGTTTTTCGGTGTATGCTTTAGCTCAAAGTGCCGCGCGTGTTGATTCGGTTGATAGTTCTAAAAAGGCTATCGAGTTTACTCAATCGAACATCGAACTCAATGGTTTTGCTCCCGATAAACATCAAGCTATTGTTGCCGATGTGCTCGAATGGTTAAAATCAAATAAGGATGCATACGATATAATTGTCCTCGATCCTCCTGCTTTTGCTAAGCATCAGGATGCGCGTCACCGTGCTGTTCAGGCTTATAAACGCATCAATCGTATGGCTATGGAACAAATTGCACCCGATGGATTGCTTTTTACTTTCTCCTGTTCTCAAGTGGTCGATCGCGAACTTTTCCGAAATACCGTTACTGCTGCAGCTATCGAAGCAGGTAGGGAAGTGGTTATTTTGCACCAACTCACGCAACCCGCTGATCATCCTGTAAGCATATACCATCCCGAAGGTGAATACCTGAAAGGATTAGTCGTTTTAGTGCGCTAATTTTGTTGGATGTCTTTACCTAAAACTTCTTCCTACGGTCACATCATGCGATTGGCTATGCCAATCATTGTGGGTGGAATCGCCTCCAACGTGATTCTGGCTACCGATGCCTTTTTTATGGCACGTGTGGATGAAGTTTCGCTTGCTGCTGTTGGATTAGCCGGACTTTTTTATACAACCATCTACATCCTTGGATTAGGTTTCTCCACAGGCGTACAAATCTTGATTGCTCGCCGTCATGGAGAAAAGAAATACCACTCTATAGGAGCTATTTTCGATAACAGCTTGATTTTCCTGCTAGGAATGGCATTGGTGCTATGGTTAGGAATGGAATTTATAGGGCCACCTCTATTAAAATCACTGGTGAAATCGCCCGAAGTTTACCGTTCAGCAGTCATTTACCTCGATAACCGTGCATGGGGAATTACTTTCGCCTTAGCTAATCTGGCGTATCGCGCGTTTTTTATTGGTGTATCTAGCACAGGAGTGATTATCTGGAGCACTTTTGCCATGGCTATTTCAAACGTGATACTCAACTACGGGCTCATTTTCGGAAACTTTGGCTTACCCGAAATGGGTATTGCTGGAGCCGCTGTAGCTTCATCATTAGCCGAAATCATTGGCTTAATTTGGTTTGCACTGCATGCCTTCTTGGGCAAATACCACCAAACATTCGACCTATTTCGTTCCTGGAAATGGCAACCTGATGTGATGAGAACCATCTCTTCCATTGCATCACCTGTGATGTTTCAGAATTTCGTCTCCCATGCAGGATGGTTTCTATTCTTCATCATCATTGAACAAAGTGGTGAACGTGCCTTAGCTGTTTCTGTCATCATTCGTATCATTTATATGTTCCAAATGGTGCCTTTCTGGGGCTTGAGTTCAGCTTCCAATACGCTTGTTTCATTTACCATTGGCGAAGGCCGATTTCAGGATGTGCTTCCTCTACTAAAGCGTATAACCTGGCTTTCTCTCGCGCTGGTTTCTCCTTTTTTGCTGCTTAATTTATTCATCCCTGAGCTGGTTCTTGGATTAGCGGTTGAGAATAAAAACGCAACTGGACTAATCAGCGACAGCATTCCAACCTTATATGTAATCACCTTGGCACTTTCTTTTTTTGGTCCTGCAATGACTTGGTACAGTGGAGTAACAGGCTCTGGAAATACACGAACATCCTTGCTTATTGAGACCATTACTATTGCATTTTATCTACTACTTGCCTGGTTTTTAGGTGTCTATATAAAAGCGGAAGTCCATGTTATTTGGTTTACCGAACCATTTTATTTTCTAGTTCTTTGGTTAGTTTCCTGGATATACATGCGACAAGGAACATGGAAAAACAAGAAAGTATAGTGTTTGAACATGCTTATAACACTATACTTTTCATGAATAAAACAACATTTTCGAAATAATAATGTCAATTTCATAACGTCACCTTAACTTGGGCGAGTCATTAGTAGAATAATTTCGCAACCGTTTCGTAACACATACATTATGAGTACTGAGAAAACAAAAATCCTACTTGTCGACGATGAACCGGATATTCTGGAATTTATCAGTTACAATTTAACGAAGGAAGGATTTGAAGTATTCACCAGTGGCAATGGGAAAGATGCTATTCGTCTTGCTCAACTGGAACGACCACAATTGATTATTTTGGATGTGATGATGCCCGATTTAGATGGTATCGAAACATGTCGGGTAATACGAGAAATTCCAGAGATGAAGGATGTGCTTATCGCATTTCTTACTGCTCGAAACGAGGATTATTCTCAGATTGCTGGGTTTGATGCAGGTGCCGATGATTACATCAATAAACCGATTAAACCACGCGTATTAGTTTCTCGTGTAAAAGCTTTGCTTCGTCGCAAAGGAAATGTACAAGAGGAAGAGGTGATGGATGTGAATGGATTTATGATTGATCGGGAGAAATACCTGATAGTGAAAGATAATGTTCAGATAAATCTTCCTAAGAAAGAATTTGAACTCATTGCACTTTTGGCTTCTCGTCCTGGAAAAGTATTCACTCGAGAAGATATTTTGAAGAATGTATGGGGTGATGATGTAGTTGTAGGTGATCGAACTATTGATGTTCATATCCGAAAACTTCGTGAAAAGCTAGGAGATGCATACATTCGCACTATTAAAGGAGTAGGATACAAATTTGAATTCTAAAGCAATACCCAAAATCACATTTGCGCAGCGACTTAACACGTCAACGCCGCGCAGTTTGTCTTTGTTTCTCGCATTCTGGTTTTCGGTATGTGTGGGATTTTTAGTGGGTATTTTCGAATATCTGTTTCATAAGCAATACACCATTTGGGTTCCAGTGGTTGTGAGTTTGCTCACTTTTATTTTGTCGTTTTTTCTTTTTCAGTTTGCGGTTGAACGTTTTATCTACCGGAAAATCAAACTGATTTATAAAAATATCCACCAACTCAAACTCAAAAAGGGGCAAAAATCTAAATCGGTCGATCTCAATACCGATATCATTGCCGCGGTTAACAAGGATGTAGAAGCTTGGGCGAAAGATCAAAAGGAGGAAATCGAATACCTCAAAAACCTGGAGAACTACCGAAGAGAATTCCTCGGAAATGTAAGCCACGAACTAAAAACTCCCATTTTCAATATTCAAGGCTATATCATGACTTTGTTAGAAGGTGGTTTAGAAGATCCTTCCATCAACCGAACCTATCTCGAACGTGCTGAAAAAAGTGTGGAACGGATGGTGAGTATTGTGGAGGATTTAGAGATTATTACACAATTCGAATCGGGTCAACTAATTCTTCACAAAGAGAAATTCGATATTGTTGAATTAGCTCGTGATACCATGTCGAGTATACAGT
>JBIKOC010000080.1:0-6656 GCA_044358335.1 Flavobacteriales bacterium
CGATTATTTTGGCTGAAGGTTGTTCTCCAATCCTTAGAAAAGGAGCTCCCGATCTTCCTCTTTTCTCTGCTTCTGTCATCATACCTGATTTAGCAACTCTCCAAGCCGAGGTCCTAAGTTCTCATCAAACCGAACTGGCTAATATTTTCATCGCTCCTTCTAAAGGCAATATCAAACGTACTGTCGACCCAAATTCCATCTCACGAATCGCTGGCGAGGTTTACGCTAGTAATTCACTATTCCCGGAAACACAAGTCGCTCTTCGAAATCCTCACATTCTTTCCGATTTTCGAGGACAAACTGTTCTTTTCTACCCATTTCAGTACAATGCTCAAACGCATACATTACGTGTTACCGATCAAATTGACGTAATTCTTCGACCTGCATCAGGCCTTGCCCCTGTAAATCCTTTATACAGAAATACTGACATTCGCGTAAATCCTATCCGACAAGAACTATATACAAATCACTTCGTCAATTTCGGAACCGACCGCTATACAGCGATTACCGAACAAACGAATATGTTGATTATTACTGATCCAGCCTTCCAATCAGAACTCAATCCGCTTGTTCAATGGAAGCGGGAATCAGGCATGAATGTCGAAGTAATCACATTGGCCGAAGCAGGTGGAAATATTGCAGGAATCA
Organism: Flavobacteriales bacterium; assembly: GCA_044358335.1. GTDB lineage: Bacteria > Bacteroidota > Bacteroidia > M30B66 > M30B66 > CALQRR01. The sequence continues at coordinate 649 of JBIKOC010000080.1, forward strand.
CCAATGCAGTTCATTCTCGTTATCTATCTAACGGATTAACATACTTGCTTTTAGTGGGTGATATTAGTCAAATCCCTTCGCCTCAATCTTTTGGAGGGAAATCCGATCCAACCTATGGTTTCATTCTCGGAAATGATACCTATCCCGAAGTAATTGTAGGTCGAATCTCTGCCGAAAATGCTACGCATGTTGCTACTCAAGTAAGTAAGATTGTCCAGTACGAAAAAGCTCTTCTGCCTTCATTCAATCTCGACCAAGTTCTAGTGATGGCTTCTAATCAAGGTCCAGGCGATGACAATGAGTTAGATTGGGAACACGAACGAGTGATGCGCGATAAGCTTACTTCATACACATATACAGAAGCATTTGAGCAATACGATGGCTCTCAAGGGGAACTCGATCCGGATGGAGATCCTTCTCCATCAGATGTTTCCTCCATTCTTAACCAAGGTGTGGGTTTGCTAAATTATACTGGTCATGGTTCGGCTGTTAGCTTTGGCACTAGTGGATTTTCCAACTCCGAAATCGATCAACTCCAAAACAATGGAATGCTCCCTTTTATCTGGTCGGTTGGCTGTGTAAATGGTGAATTCGATAATGGAACTTGTTTCGGAGAAGCATGGCTTAGAGCAACTCGAAATGGTCAGCTCACTGGTGCTGTTGCAACTTTTATGTCATCTATCAACCAAAGTTGGGATCCTCCAATGTCTGCTCAAGATGAAATGGTTGATCTACTCACAGGAAATGTTTTAACCACAACAACTCGCACTTTTGGTGGACTAAGCCTAAATGGTTGTCTCAAAATGAACGATGAATATGGCGATGCCGGAGATGAAATGACTGCTACTTGGCATGTCTTCGGTGATCCTTCATTAATGGTTCGTACTTCCATTCCTCTTGCATTGAATGTTGCTAATGCTGCAACAACAGCTCTAGGTTCAAACGGTTTCATGGTTTCGGTTGATGTCGAAAATGCTCGGGTGGCGATCACTCAAAATGGGATATTGCTTGGGTCTTCTTTAGTAAGTGGCGGACAAGCTTGGGTTGAATTCGAACCACTAACTTTCATGGATCCTTTATTGGTTACTGTTACAGCTTTTAATCATATCCCATATCAAGGATCTGTTCAGATTGAAAATCCTGTGGATGCTTTTATTCTGGTAAGTAATCATTCTTTCAGTGATATTGCTGGAAATGGAAATCAATTAGCCGACTTTGGTGAAACAATTTACCTCAATACGACCATTCAAAATGTAGGTGGAATTTCTGCAAACGGTGTAATAGGAACTCTTACTTCAAGTGATTCATATATCACCATAATCCAAAATCTATGTCCGATTGGTTTGGTAGATGCTGGAAATTCAATTCAATCAAACGATTGTTTTCAGTTTCAAGTTAGCAGCTCCGTTCAGGATCAAACTTTGGCTCATTTTATCATTACATACACCGATGATGCTGGACAGGAATGGACTCAGCCAATTACCGTTATGATAAATGCTCCTGAACTTCAAGTTACTTCAGTTCTAATCACTGAAGTTTCCGGAAATGGTAATGGATTACCCGATGCTGGTGAATCAATCCAAATTGAATTTGTCAATAATAACGCAGGACACGCAGCTACTCTTGATGGCACAGGAACATTTACAGGTTCTACCAATCAATTTACTGTGGATCAACCAACGCAATCAATTTTATCGGTTGATGCTACAAATCAACTTGCTCGTAGCTATACACTTACCATTTCACCAAATGTTCCTGCTGGTTCTTATGTTCCGGCAACTTATTCATGGTTGGCAGGAGATTATTCAATTATCAGAGATATTATTATCCATGTAGGTGCTAAAGTAGAAGATGCAGAAACTAACGACTTCACTCATTTTGCTTGGCAGAATACCGATGAATCTCCTTGGACGATCGATCAAGATGTCAAATATGAAGGCGCAACCAGCTTTAAATCGGGTACTATTTCCAACAGTATGACTTCTAGTTTAACAATCAACTGGAATGTTTCAGTGGCTGATACCCTAAGATTTATGAAAAAGGTTTCTTCAGAAGAAGGATACGATTTTCTGAAGTTTTATTTAGATGGAAATGAAATTCAATCTTGGTCGGGTGTGGTTGATTGGTCTCAAGAACAATTCCCAATTACACCAGGATTGCACGAGTTTATGTGGGTGTATTCAAAAGATGAAATGATCTCATCAAATGAAGACGCCGCTTGGATTGATTATGTTGTTTTTCCTGCCGGGGAAGATGTTTCTGTTGGTTTCCAATCAAGTGAAAACTTAACTGAGAATAAATTCAACCTTTGGCCAAATCCTTCTGCCGATGGGCAGTTCATTGTAAGCGGAACTCGGTTGGTTCCAGGAAAATACGCTATTCGAATTTTAGATATTGGAGGACGTTGTATCCAAACACATTCTGAAACACTCTTCAATTCTAATAGCCAGTGGAACATGAACCTTCAAGCCGCAGCAGGGCTATACTTCATCGAGATTCGCAATCCGAAAGGAGAATTGTCAATCCTAAAATTCACTCGTAATTAAGGCTGTTTAAGAGACACCTTTTTTACTGCATTTAGATCCCAATCAAGCTCTAGATCCCATCCTGCCCGAATAGTTATTTCACCAAAATATGGTCGAATCTGTTCGGGCTGTTTTCGATCTGCAAATCTTCCTTTTGACCAAGAGCCGTCCTGATCTAAGTCTTCAATAATACGGGCACTATAAGAACCGGGAACCAATCCTTCTATGATTATTGGAGTTCCGTATTCCACTCGTTTTGAATAGAGTTTCTTGCCTTTATTGGTAAATAATTCCAAAACAAATGAACTGGTAGAATCTGTCGATTTAATTCTGAAATCTAACAAGCCCAAATCATCTTCAATAAATCTATTGATAGCAGTTTTTGTCGTGTCGTTTTGGATGGAAAAAATGTCTTCAAATGCACCCGGCATCATCACTAAAACGGCTTTGCTTCCTAGTTCGGATGGAACTTTTACCTGCGTTTTAAATGTAAAACGATCCTCCGATTCTATAAACTGAGCTTTAGTTGTGTCTTTTCCGATCACCCAATAAACCTGATCCCGGTTTTTCAATTTTGATGGATGATTAGATATCAAGTCTAAATTTTCTGTAGGTCGAATCTTTCCGGTTTCTAAATTGTTTGAAAAATTTAGCAAAGTATCAACTTTACTGGCATTACGTTTTTTTACTGTAGTCTTACGTCTGAGTTGTCCAGGTAGAAAATTTAAAGTGTCATTTTTTTCTTGCCCTAGAGAGCGGGTGTAGCATATTAAATTCAAACTATCAGTCAGACTCGGTTTTACCCATAGGATAATAGAATCTCGATCTACATTAAATTCAGGATAAATGGTTTGAACAGTTCCACTATAGTCCTTTAGTTCGACCGATTCAACTGGTAATGCGTATTTCAACATGATTTTTCCAGGTAGTTCAAACTCTTTTTTAATTAGTCGTTGGCGTTTTGCCTTTTCTGGACTCATCCTAAAATTAACACCACTCGTTTTATTGGAATCAATTCGAATCGGATTTGCTAAAAAACCAATTTGCTCATCTGGTTGATCGAATAAGAAGTTAGAATTAGCATCCGATAAAGCGAAAGCTAAATACTCACCTTCTCGTATTGCTTCAATTTGATAATTTCCTGAAGCATCGGTTCGAGCAAAATAACGAGGAGGTTTTTTGTAAGGAAGCGAATCGTCTAATGTTGGATAAAGCATCACAACAGCATCTTTAACGGCCTTATTCGTATAGGCATCCGTTACATTTCCAGACATTTGTAAGGAATCAATCACAGGGCCTGTACTAAAGGCAAATGTCTTTGTTGGAAACTGATTATTCTCGCTTATATCTGTAATCGATTTTCCCAGAATAATAGAATAGGTAGTTAAACTATCTAGTTTTTCCTCGAAAACTATTTCCAATGATTTTCCCTTCACCACATACTTAGGTGGAATAGATAGTGGCGGAGAAATAACGATTCCCGTTCCCCCGTCTTTCAAATCGATGAATTCATCAAACGTAAATCGAACTTTCTTTCCCTGAAAATTTAAAGCAGCACTATCGGGTTCACTGGAAACTATAACAGGTGCTTCGGTGTCTTTCGCCCCTCCATTTGGCGGCACTCTGCTCGCGCATGAAGCCAACAATAACCCCATGAAGGAATACGTAAACACATGGGTTAGCTTTCTTCTCATGCCGAATATAAATGTTCCCCAAGCATTTTACATAGTAACTCTAAACCCGCTTGATCAACTTCATTAAAATCGGCAAGTTCGGAACTATCAATATCCAATACAGCACAAACTTCTCCGTTTCGATTCCGAACAGGCACCACAATTTCCGATTGTGACAATAAGCTACAAGTGATATGTCCCGGAAATTCATGCACATTTTCTACGCAAACAGTTTGATTGTTTTTCCAAGCTGTGCCACAAACACCTTTACCATATTCAATTCTAGAACAAGCAATGGGACCTTGAAATGGCCCTAAGATTAAATTATTTCCAACTACACGGTAAAATCCAATCCAATGAAATTGAAAAGCTTCAGTAATAGCCGCACTCGCATTAGCCAAGCAAGCTATTTCGTCAAGTTCTCCCGACAGAAGCGCTGCTAACTGTGTGTTTAGCTCCTGATAACGCATTAATCGATCCGTCGGACTACTTTCAAAAAACAGGGTTTCAGCCATACTTTTAATGCATGAAACCAATTATTTCTCGCACATCTTTCAGTGTCGCAGAAGCACTTTCTCTTGCTTTTTCTCCACCCGATTTCATCACTTTTTTCAAAAAATCTTCATTGGCATGTAAGTCTTTAATTCGCTCACGAATAGGTGCTGTAAAGCGAATCATATCTTCAGCCAATTGTTTTTTCATATCACCATACCGAATGGAACAGGCATTATAGCTTTCTTCAAAAAATGCTAATGTTTCGGGTTCAGAAACTAACGACATCAGCGTAAATAAATTTGATATCGGTTCAGCTTTAGGCTGAAATGGTTCGGTTGGTCCACTATCGGTAACTGCCCGCATCACTTTTTTACGAATACTCTCAGGCTCTTCTCCTAAAAATAGTGCATTTCCTTCGCCTTCACTTTTTCCCATCTTCCCACTTCCGTCTAAGCCTGGTACTTTTACCAACTGCTCTCCAAAATTATAAGCATAAGGCTCGGGGAAATAATCTTGCTGATATAAGTGGTTAAAACGATTGACGAAATTCCTCGCCATTTCTAAGTGCTGTTCCTGATCTTTTCCAACGGGAACTTTTGTGGCTTTGTGAATAATGATATCAGCCGCCATCAAAACAGGATACGTGAGTAAACCTGCATTAACATTGTCAGAATGTTTTCTGATTTTCTCCTTAAATGAAGTACAGCGTTCTAATTCTCCCACATACGCATACATGTTGAACAACAAATACAATTCTGCAATTTGTGGCACATCACTCTGGATATAGATAGTACTTACTTCTGGATCTATTCCTGCAGCTAAATACTCGACTAATACATTCTTTACACTCTGTTTAAAATCTCCTGGTTTGGGATGCGTCGTGAGAGCATGCATATCGGCAATAAAGAAAAAACAGCGCTGCTCATGCTGCATCTTTAAGAAGTTCTTTACCGCTCCAAAGTAATTTCCAATGTGAAGATTTCCGGTACTTCTAATACCGCTAACAACCGTTTCCATGCTGCAAAACTAATCGAAATTGTTGCAGCGCAAACGATTATAACGATGTTCTAAGAAGCTCAATTATTAAATCCTTATCCTTAATCCGTTCTTTCAAGACCGCATTCTCTTTTACAAGCTTTTCGTTTTGAAATTTAATTTCTTCTAATTCTTTCAAATTTTCTTGCGGATCAGGAAATTGCTGGATGTTCTTATTTTGAGATAATGGCAAACTATACAAACGAAAAAAATCAAATTCTAAAGCTTCAGAAATCTTAATCAATAAACTTGAATCAATACTTTGGCGTGTGAAAATATC
>JBIKOC010000081.1:0-6648 GCA_044358335.1 Flavobacteriales bacterium
TCCATGTGTATCACCTTTCCACGCTTTCACAATCGAGTAATCAATATCGAATGCGTATTCCATCAAGTATTCTTTATCGCCAAACACACGAGATTCTTTACCAATAGCGACTTCTGTCCCAACTCCAGCAGGTGTGAAAATAGCAGGCATTCCGTATCCAGCTGCCATCAAGCGAGTGGCTAATGTGCCTTGTGGAACCAAATCAACTTCTAATTCTCCGCTCAACAACTGACGCTCAAATTCAGCATTCTCGCCTACATAGGAAGAAATCATTTTCTTCACTTGACGCGATTGAAGCATTAAGCCAATTCCAAAATCGTCGACTCCGGCATTGTTCGAAATGCACGTGAGGCCTTTTACACCTTTGCGGATAAGTGCTGCGATGGAATTTTCGGGAATGCCGCACAATCCAAAGCCTCCTAGGCCAAGAATCATGTTATCGGAAATGCCTTCAATGGCAGCATCTGCATTAGCTACTTGTTTATTCATTGCTCAAAGGTTGTCGAAGTTTTCGTCTTGATTTTGTTGTGTGGCGTTTTGCTTGTATTCAGCGCAATTGATTTCTACATCTAGCTTAGCTGGACGCTCAAAATCACCACGTGAAATTTTGATCTTAGGATCTCTATATACACGTTGCATGTACAATCCCCAAATTGGCAAGGCCATGTTAGCGCCTTGTCCGAGAGCGGTTGACCGGAAATGCGCCGCACGATCTTCACAACCAACCCAAACGCCCGTTACCAATTCGGGAGTCAAGCCCATAAACCAACCGTCGGAATTGTTCTGTGTGGTACCGGTCTTACCTGCAATTGGATTTGTTAAGCCATAGCGTCCTCGTAAGCGAGTTGCTGTTCCGCCTTCTACTACACCTTTCATTAGCTCAATCACTAGGTAGGCGGTTTGTTCGTTCATGGCTTCGTCGGTTTGAGGGACGAAACTCTCGAGCACGTTTCCGTTTTTATCTTCGATGCGGGTAATCCAAGTTGGTTCAATGTACACGCCCTTGTTGACGAAAGTACTCATCGCCCCAACCATTTCGTAAACCGATATATCAGCAGTTCCAAGGCAAATGGAAGGCACAGCATCAATCGGACTTTTAATTCCCATTCTTCGCACCATTTTCAGCACCGGTTGCACGCCAAATTGCTTGATGAGATAGGCTGATACGCGATTGATGGAGTAGGCGAGGGCCGAGCGCAATGGCACCATTGCTCCTTCGAATTCTTTGCTTGAATTATCGGGACACCAAGGGCCTGATGGTGTTTGAATGCAAATTGGAATATTGGGAACTTGTGTACAAGGCGACCATCCTTCTTGCATGGCAATGGCGTAGACAAAAGGCTTGAATGTAGATCCAACCTGGCGTTTCCCACTATATACGTGATCGTATTGAAAATACTTTTGGTTTATTCCGCCTACCCAAGCGCGAACATAGCCTGTTTGAGGCTCCACAGACATCAATCCGGTTTGCAAGAAAAACTTGTGATAACGAACGGAATCCCAAGGTGACATGGTAACGGTAGAGTCGCCGTTCCAGGTAAAGATTTTCATCTTCACTTTGGTTTTAAACACCTTCTCAATTTCAACATCCGATGCGCCATCGGCCTTCATACGACGGTAGCGATCACTGCGCGTCATTCCCTGGCGGATAATCAATTTCGCTTTTGCTTCGGTGATTCCATAAAAAGGAGCGGCTTTCATACCTTTCCAATGCTGGAAGAATTCTTTTTGAAGGGAACGAAGATGTTCTTTAACAGCCGCTTCGGCATGCGATTGCATACGCGAGTTGATGGTTGTGTAAATTTTGAGTCCGTCTTTGTAAAGATTGTAATTAGTTCCGTCGGGTTTTTTATTCTTTTTACACCAAGCGGACATTTGTTCTCTCAAAAACTCACGGAAATAAGTCCCAGATCCAGCTGTATGGCTTTCGGCCTGAAACTTAGATAAGTCGATGGGAAGAACTTTAAGAGAATCGTAAGCTTCCTGACTTAGTTTTCCATAGCGAACCATTTGGTACATCACCACATTGCGGCGAGTAAGCGAACGTTCGTAGTTACGAACTGGATTGTAGTAGCTAGGACCTTTTAGCACACCAATAAGAGTAGCAGCATCTTGAATACGAAGCGAATCGGTTGGGGTGTCGAAAAAAGTATTTGCAGCACTTTTAACTCCAAAAGCCTGATTACCAAAATCAACGGTATTGAGATAAAGGGCGATAATTTCCTCTTTGGTATAATTGCGTTCGAGCTTTGTGGCGATAATCCATTCTTTTATTTTCCGGAAGATGACCTGTACTTTGTTGAGGTCTTCGCGCGGGAACATATTTTTGGCAAGCTGCTGGGTGATGGTTGAACCACCTCCCGAATCGGAATCGCCACCAATGACGGTTCGAACTAAAACACGAAATAATGCACGAAGGTCTATACCCGAATGGTCGTAAAAGCGTGCATCTTCGGTCGATACGAGGGCGTTGACAAGATTAGGAGAAAGCTCAGAATAACGGACGTTGCTTCGATTTTCGATGTAGAACTTTCCGAGTGTTTCTTGATCGGAAGCGATGATTTCGGAAGCGAGATTAGAGCGTGGATTCGCTAAATCTTCGATGGTAGGTAGCGAGCCAAAAAGTCCGATAGAAGTGAGGAAAACGACAAGAAACAAAAATGCAACAGGACCTAATATTGCCATCCAAATCCATCGAACATAACGTGGCATTTCGATTTTCTTTCCTTTTTTAGTACCTGCTGAACTTTTGGATGTGGCCATATACTTTGTAAAGGTAAAAATAGAAAACGGCTGACGGTTTTTACTTTTTCAAAAACAATCGCATTAAACTAGTCGTTTCGACCACCGTAAATAACAAGTAGTAAACGGCGTACAGAATTATAAAGTGCACCGCAATGGCAGGAAAAACAAATCCAATAATGGTCATTACAAGCAGGTGAACAAACATTTTCAAGGCCTGCACGCCCATAAATGCCGTAACGAAACGTTGAGGTCGGCCTTCGGTTGAGCGGAGCAGATAATAATGAAGGGCGCAGCTAAGCAGAAAGAAGAAGAGAAGCGGACCATAACGGAATGTAGGACTAAGAACCAATATTCCTTTTGAAGCCGCCATTCCAGCTATGCTAGCACAAGCAAGGCTTAGTAATAAGGAAATAAGCATGTAACGTGAAAAACCGGCCGGCATCAGCGTTTGGGTAAGGAGGTGAACAACCAGAACATACTGGCAGAAATGCCCAAAATAGCTCCAATAAGAGTAAGGGCAGGAAACTGAAAAGCGAGCTTTTTATCGGCCCAGTTCCCGAGCCAAGTAAGCACAAGAATAGCACCCATCATTTGAATGCCTAATCCGGCGAAACGACCGTAATCGTTAAGCTGTTTTTTCTTGGAGGACTTGTTTGTTGTTTTGGGCTCCATGCTTGGTGAAATCTTTTACGATACCACCCATGCTGCAAGCGCCTGTAAAGTTGGCACCTGGTTCAATAGCAAGTTTATTGGTGCTGATATCACCGCTCAACTTTGCTGTTGCTTTGAGTGTAAGCTGCTCGGCCACTGTAACTTTTGCTTTTACAGTACCCGAAATGTCGGCATTCTGACAATTCAATTCTCCGTCAATCAGTCCGCTTGGTCCGATCACCACTTTGCCTTTAGCTTGAAGATTTCCTTTCAAAGTACCGTCAATACGGATATTTCCATCACAGATTATATCGCCGGTAATCATCGTGCCAGACAAAATCTGGTTTGTACCTGAAACGCTCATGGAGTCAGATGACTTAGAATCTTTGGAGTTGAACATCTTGGAGGTGTATTTTTTCCTTTGGGGCACCAAAGATAGAAAGAAATTTCCGCAACGAAAATGAAGTGCGTTTATTGATATACTCGTTTATAAAAGTCGAGATATTCTCCCACCTTCGCATTTTTCATCAAGGTGTTGAAATTAGCTATACTGATGATAAATGTGTCGAGAACGTTCGGGTCTATTTCTTGGAAAATAAGATCGTCATCATCAATCAACCTCATATAGTCGCTTGCTTCTTTTCTATTTGGAAAAGACTGTACCGAAACTAATTGGTAATTTTTACCCAATAGTCGTGGATTAATCTTTAAATCTTTAAGCGAATAATAAAGAGTATTCAAATTACTTAATCGGGTTTGAACATCGTTTAAATTCAATGATACACTTTCTACCATCACAACGTAAAAGTGCAAAGTATCAGCTTTATATGAGAAAGTTGGAGCAACAACACTGTCTTTCGTACCAGTTCCCTGAAATCTGCTTAAGCTATTGAGTAATTCGGCGGCTTTGGTTTTAACCGAATCGGTTGGGTAGTTTTTTACCACGGCTTGTAAGCTCGTCTTGAATGCTTCAACATCACGCGTTTGTCCAATTGCGAGGGCTTTGATTAGCGCAAATTTTGGTGCTAGTGCATTTCCTTGGTAACGAGTTTCAGAAGTACGGCAGCGATTGATTACTTCGGCATATTGTCGAGCTTGGTAAAGGCGATATGTTTCTTCGTAGAACTTTACTGCCTCAGATTTACTTAAGCTTTCACGTTTAAAGAACTCTGGATCGGTGATGATTTGCGTGTATTCGGAGTTCGGATACTTGTTTATCAACCGTTTCTTAAAGTCTTCGGCTTTTGCATTATCTGGAATAGCTAAATAAATCCGATAGAGTTGATAGAAAATCGTTGGTTCATTCGAGTTATTAGGGTAACGTTTTAAGAAATCCTCATACGTTTCGGCGGCTTTTCTTAAATCACTTAGTCGTTCTTTGTAAATCAATCCAAGATCGTAATAACCTTCCATTACCGAATCGGCATATGCACGCAGCATGGTGTCGTTTTTAGGAACGTCTTTTTCTAATTTTTTACGGATTAGTGTGATGCTATCTTCACGGGTTAGCTTAATTTCTTCTTTAACGACATCAGAACCTGTCGTGTCTTCATCGGGATTCCCCGCAATTGGTGCAACGGTCTGTTTATTCGAACGCCTCCAATTATCTTCCAATTTCCGATCGCCCCAAACTTTACGGAATTCAGTATAACCAAAACTCATGGTGGAAGTATTGTAGAAATACCAACTTCCATTACCAGCAATTCCAGGCGCTGCAGAAGCATTTCCACCAGATGCCGCTATTTTGGCTGCTAGGATTGCATCTTTCTCTTTTTGCTTTCTACGCGCTTCTTCTTCTTTCTTGAAAATCTGCTCCGCTTTTTTATCTAATTCGGCAGGATTCAATTTAGCCATACTAAGCAAACTGTCGTAAAGCTCAATCTTCTCGTACATTTTAACCAATTCAGCTAAGCTGTTCCGCTTGTTTTCGATTATTTTATAATCGGGAAAGTCTTTTTGTAATGAGCTAATTGTACTATCGTAATAGGCAGCCGAAATCCGATATTCGCGTTGATCAAAATAAATCTCAGCTATAGCCAAATAAGACATTCCCTTTTGATTCACATTCGTAGTACTTGCCTGAACAGATGTGGTGTATTGCTCGATTGCTCTGGTTTCGTTGCCCTCTTTTTCATCCAACTCACCTAGCACATAATAGATCTGATCTTTGTAATCTAAGTTCTTCGGATCCTTGAGCATTTTTGCTAATAAGGCCCGGATTTCAGTGCTGTTCTTATTTTCTGAATCGAAACAGCGAGCCATATTTATCCGTGCGTAAAACGACATCTCATACGTTGGATTGCTTTTCAAAACCTTCGCATAGCTATCGGAAGCTTGTTTAAGTTCTCCTGATTTTTGAAGTAATTGTCCGCGAATAAAGAGCAGTCTAACTCGATCTTTTTTCTTTTTCACGTATTTCAAAGCCTCGGTAATCGACTCCAAGCCTTCAGCATAATGATTCTGCTTTAGATGGAAATCGGTTAATGCTGTGTACAATTCTCCCTTAATGTTTTTAGGAAGTGTTTTGTCGTTGAGAGATCTATCAATCGCTAAACGGGCATCAGTAAACATTCCCAATTCGCTGTAGGCGCGACAAAGCCAAAGATTAGCTCTGTGCTGGATAGGATCTTTTTTATTGTTTTTTACAGGCTCGCGTGCTACATAAGCAAACATCTCTAATGATGCATAGTAGTCGCGTTTGTAAAGCATCGATTTCCCGATTAGTAAATAACTATCGTCGATGTATTTACAGTACTCTTTGCCTTTAATCATCATCGAGTGGCGACTTATAACCACAGATGCTTTCTTAATTGCTTTATCTGTTAGGGGAATAATGGTTTTGGAATCTTCTAAAGAGCCAAGATCATATACAGGAAGAACCTTTACGAAGTTATCTACATGTGCTGTCCGAAGAGTAGCAACAGCCTCTTTAATGGTTTCTTCTCCATTAAAGTAACCATTGTATTTGGAGGTGATATTATGAAATGTCCTATTAAGCCACTTATTTTTCTTAGTGGAACACCCTGTCAATCCGCCTGTTAAAAGGAGAACTAAAAGAGCATAGAGCAATGGGCGTATGTGTTTGAGCTTTTGCAAATGAAAAATATACGTTGCGGCTAAATAACTGTTGGAGCGCAAAATTATTTTAATTTCCGCTATTTTAAGGATGAATCCATTCAATTTCAAACAATCCGGAGTGAATTTCAGAACTTAGCAGCGGTCATGGAAAAACCTATTGATAGCCGCCGGAAG
>JBIKOC010000122.1:0-5669 GCA_044358335.1 Flavobacteriales bacterium
TAACGGCTTTTTCCTGCTGATTTACTAATTGACGTGAGTCACAACCCACACTTAGAACTGAGGCAACCAAAAGGCAACCAATCACAATTTGAGTTTTCATACAACAGATATTTAGAGGGAATGTCGAATTGCTACATACGCATTTTGATTTGTGTTTTTAAATGGCAAAGCTCTGCCATGGCTGAGAACAACCAATTGTTTAAGGTTTGAAAAAGAATTAAATGGACAGAATTGTCTGTTTCGACATTACTATAACCGAAAAAAAACAAAGCTTGGTATGTGCGATGTTAAATTTTCTTAAAACAGGCGTATATCTTGACTTTCAAGCCTTTCGGGCAACCAAAGAAAGGGGCTTTCTAGTTCTTATTTCTGTTTCACGAAGTCGTAAACTCTCTGTTTCTAGGTCGCTGCCATCACCCTGATAACCAACAGCAATTCCACAGAGAATATCATGTGTATCGGGAATAGTTAATCGTTCTCGGGTTGCTTGAAAATCAATTCCGCCCATAATGTGTGCAAATAAGCCCATCGAAACAGCTTGTATCAAGAGTTGAGCATTTGCCAAACCTGCGTCGTGCCAAGCATGCTTGTATGGATTGCCATTTTCGAAGTTTTTAGCAGCCGTGCATATTATTAAGAGTGCGGCATTCTTAGCCCAAATCTGATTACTTGGATTTAAACAAGAAAGTACTTTGTCGAAACCCTCTTGATTGTCGGATGTGGCGTACACATATTCCCATGACTGTGCATTCATCGCCGAAGGTGCCCAGCGTGCTGCTTCAAATAACAATGCAACCTGTTCTTCAGATAATACCTCTTTTTTAAATGAACGAAAAGAGCGACGATTTAAAATAGCAGGATTTAATTGCATGAGGGAAGAATTCATGGATGGATCAAACACAAACGTTGATTTGTCATTTGTATTCATTCCCGGACGTTCCCAACGAATACTCATGGTTTATAAGAAATAGACTGATTGTTATTTGCTAGCTTTAAAACCAAGGCGTGACGCGATTGTTGTAAATCAAGTAAACGAATTTGAAATTCTATTTCTTTCCTCACATTTCCATTTAATGGCCGATAGGATTTTCGAATCAGTGCAATTGCCTGTTGAGGCGGGATGCTCTTAGTTCTTGCAGGAGAAATTATACAATGAAATTCGTCTGATTTGCCAACTAATACTTGTGTTTTAAGAAATAATGTATCAGCAGAGATTCGATGTGATACATAATTAATTCCTAATGTATCGTTAAGTTGATTGGAAAAGTCAGGTGTAATTTCTAAGTTTAAATTAACTAATGAAGGTGAAGTTATAGTCGCTTGATTTGTTTTACAAGCAAACCAAACTAATAAACACAGAGTACTGATTGGGAATTTCATTTTTCCTTAAGTAATTTCTCCAATGCAAATAATTCATCCCTAAAACGAGCTGCTTCTATGAAATCAAGTTCTTTAGCTGCTTTCTCCATCGATTTACGTGTTTGAGCAATTGATTTTTGTAATTGTTCTTTGCTCATGTATTTAACAACTGGATCAGCTGCTAAATCAATCGATTCATTTTCAATATACGCACGAGGAGTTGATGATGAACTACTACCACCACTTCGTTTCGCAAAAATACTATCGTGCGATTTCACAATTTGTGTAGGTGTGATATCGTGTTCGATGTTGTATTTCATTTGTTTTTCGCGACGACGATTGGTTTCATCTATCGTTTGCGCCATCGAATTGGTGATTTTATCTGCATACATAATCACTCGTCCATTCACATTTCGAGCAGCACGTCCTACAGTTTGTACTAATGATCGAACCGAACGTAAGAATCCTTCTTTATCCGCATCTAAAATGGCGACAAGCGAAACTTCTGGTAAATCGAGTCCTTCACGTAAGAGATTAACACCAATCAATACATCAAACTTTCCTAGACGTAAATCACCTAAAATTTCTACACGCTCCATCGTGTCAACATCCGAGTGAATATAGCGACAACGGATATTTAAGCGAGTCATGTATTTGGATAATTCTTCCGCCATCCGTTTGGTTAGCGTAGTCACTAAAATACGTTCATCTCGTTTTACAACTTTATCTACAGCTTCGAGCAGGTCATCAATTTGATTCTGACTTGGGCGAACTTCAATAATTGGATCAAGCAACCCAGTTGGGCGAATTAGCTGTTCAACCACAATTCCTTCACATTGATTGAGCTCATATTCAGCTGGAGTGGCACTCACGTATATGAGTTGATTTACCAGCGCTGTAAATTCATCGAATTGTAGAGGACGATTATCCATAGCTGCTGGTAAACGAAAACCATATTCTACCAGATTTACTTTTCGAGAACGATCTCCACCATACATGGCTTTTATTTGAGGAAGTGTCACATGACTTTCATCAATCACCATCAAAAAATCATCTGGAAAATAATCAAGCAAGCAAAACGGACGTGTACCTTTTACACGACCATCAAAATAGCGGGAGTAATTTTCGATTCCGCTACAATAGCCTAATTCCCGAATCATTTCTAGGTCATAAGTTACCCGGTCTTCAAGACGTTTGGCTTCCAGATATTTTCCTTCTTCTTTAAAGAATTCACACTGTTTCATCATATCCTCTTGAATGAGGTAGATGGCGTCTTTCATGGTATCTTTATTCGCAACATAAATGGTAGCAGGATAAATCACAACCTGCTCGGGTTCTTCTATACGAGATCCACTTTCAGGATCGATGATTTCAATTTGTTCAATTTCATCCCCGAAAAAATAAAAGCGATAAGCAACAGATGCATTTCCAATAAAAACATCTACTGTATCCCCTTTAACGCGGAATGTGCCGTTTTTAAATTCAGTTTCTGTGCGAGAATAAAGAGCTGCAACGAGTAAATGTAAAAAACGATTTCGGCTAATAATTTCACCTCGTTTAACATTAACGGTATTTGATTTAATGTTTTCCGGATTTCCCATCCCGTAGATACAGGACACGGAAGAAATCACGATAATATCTCTACGACCCGATAGGAGGGAAGAAGCAGTGCTTAAACGTAGTTTCTCAATTTCATCATTTATCTGCAGATCTTTTTCGATGTAGGTATTGGTTACAGGCAGATAAGCTTCTGGCTGATAGTAATCGTAATACGAAACAAAATATTCAACCGCATTTTTGGGAAAGAATGTTTTAAATTCTTGATAGAGCTGAGCAGCTAGCGTTTTATTGTGACTTAGTATTAGTGTTGGGCGACCCGTTTGTTGGATTACGTTCGCTACCGTAAATGTTTTTCCCGAACCGGTAACACCAAGCAGAACTTGAGCTTTATCTCCTCGTTCAACGCCTTCTGATAATTGGCGAATGGCCTCGGGCTGATCACCAGTAGGAGAGAAATCGGAAATAAGCTGGAAATCCATTTTATGAATTCAGAATAAGAGCAGAAAAAACTATCAGAGGTTGTTTTTTAATTCAACCAAAAAAGAACGTACACGCTGAAGATTTTTCACGATTTCGTGACTTTGTTGTAATTCACCTGAATTCTGTTTCATTTTTTGTTTGGCACCTTGAAGTGTGTATCCACGTTCTTTAACCAAATGAAATATGAGGTGAAAATTATTTAAATCTTCTTTGGAGAAAAGGCGATTCCCTTTTTTGTTTTTCTGCGGTTTGATGCTGTCAAATTCTTTTTCCCAAAAACGAATCAATGAAGCATTTACATCAAAACGCGCGGCAACCTCTCCAATCGTGTAGAAAAGTTTTTCAGTGTCTTCGTCGTTATTAATTGCCATTGCGCAAAGATAGAAAAGCGCGTTCTATTTATGGTGTAGATGTTTGAACAGAATCGGAAATGAATAATTATCAAATTCTGGATTGTTTTCTAATGGAATTTTAGTGATGTGGTTTTTCAAAAAAATCATGGAAATAGTTGAAAATAGAGGTGAAGTATGTTGATAAACCTGTCTATATCTTTCATTGGGAAATCAATAATAAAGCATAAGCACTTGGCTAAATTTGGGAAACGCACCTACAACCCAACAATGAGCCAAACGACTACACTAACAAAGACCAGGCACGAACAAGTGCTTGACACCATAGATGAGGTAACCCGAATATCATCTAATCTTGGAATTGCTCAATTAGAAATAGAAGATGAAGAGATTAACGGACGAACAATCCGTGTAAAAGGGAAAGAGGTCGTTAATTTTGGATCGTGCAGTTATTTGGGATTAGAAAAACATCCTGCAATTATTGAAGGAGTTGTTCAAGCAGTTACAAAATACGGCTCTCAATTTTCATCTTCTAGAGCTTATGCTTCAGTTACCTTATACACCGAAGCCGAGCGATTATTAGAAGCCATGTTTGAGCGACCAATTTTACTAGCTCCAACAGTAACATTAGGGCATCTTTCTAATATACCGGTATTAGTGGGCGATCGGGATTGTGTGATATTGGACTTACAGGTGCATTCATGTGTTCAAACAGCTGCTCAACTGATTAAAGCTCGTGGTATTCATGTAGAGTTGATTCGTCACAACCGAATGGATATTTTGGAAGAACGAATCAATGAGTTAAAAGATAAATACGAGAAAATCTGGTACATGGCCGATGGTGTGTATTCGATGTATGGTGATTTTCTACCGCTCAATGAATTATATCATCTGTTAGATACTTATGAGCAATTTCACTTGTATGTGGATGATGCACACGGTACAGGATGGGCGGGAAAAAATGGTGCTGGATATGTGTTAAGTCAGAAGCCATTTCATGAGCGACTTTACCTAGTTGCTGGATTAGCCAAGAGTTTTGCAGCCTGCGGTGGTGTTTTAGTTTTCCCGAATGAGCAAATTAAACGGCGTGTTCGTAACTGTGGTGGAACGTTTATCTTTTCTGGACCTATACAGCCACCTATGTTAGGTGCTATTATCGCATCTGCTAAATTACACTTGACTCCAGAAATCAAAACACATCAAGCAGAACTTCAAAAACGTATCGACTATTTCGTAGAAACCTGCAAAAGCTTCAAACTTCCATTAATAGGTGAATCAAATTCTCCTATTTTCTTTATTGGAGTTGGTAAGCCAGGCGTAGGATACAACATGGTTACCCGTATAATGAATAAAGGTTTCTATATCAACCTAAGTGTGTTTCCAAGTGTACCTTATAAAAATACTGGTTTACGTGTTCCTTTAACAACCGGACACACGTTTGAAGATATCTACAATTTACTTTCAGTTATTGCCGAACAATTGCCATTTGCATTGAAGGACAATAATTCGAGTATCGAAGAAATAAATCGCGCATTTAAAATCTAATAGGTCATCCACCTACAAGCCGCAATGGAGAAATCTGTTGCGGTTTTTTTATGGATTAAAGCCCCAATTCTTCTTTTAAACGAGCATATCCACTTCTGCTAAGTGGTAATCGAGTTTTATCTTTCAGAATGGCTTGATGCTGATCTTTCTCTGCTGGCTCGATTCGAGTTAGCTCACTTAGGTTGAGCAAATAAGAGCGATGGATACGAAGAAATGATGAAGCCTGAAGTTTACGTTCGAAAAATCCAAGGGTTTGCTTCTTTAGAAACATACCTGTTCGGGTGTAGATTTTTACATAATCGTCGTAAGCTTCTATATAACGGATTTCGGATAGTGGAAGAATGCGAATATCTGCCCCATTCTTCACTACAATTC
>JBIKOC010000082.1:0-6612 GCA_044358335.1 Flavobacteriales bacterium
GCATTGCATTTATAGGATTTTCTAATTCATCCAATAATTGATCTAATGCTTCAGCTTGAGGAATGGTTCTCGGAAAACCATCGAAAATAAAACCATTGCAATTAGGATTAGATTCTAGTTTTGAACGAATCATACCAATAACAACCTCATCTGGAACAAGAGCGCCTTGATCCATCAGTTTTTTAGCTTCTAATCCAAGCTTAGTCCCATTTGTAATTTCACTACGTAACAAATCACCTGTCGATAGATGAATTAATTTATAATGGTCAACTAAAAGTGAAGATTGGGTTCCTTTTCCAGCACCCGGAGGTCCAAACAAAACAAGGTTTAACATAATGTCAGATAAGTTGGTAAATATCAGGTAGGTTTCTTCCTAGTCCATTCAGATCTAGTCCATATCCTACTACAAATTTTTCGGGGATTGAGAAACAAACATAATCAGGCTCAATATTTACTTTCAATGAATCTGGCTTAAAAAGTAAAGTGATTATTCTGATTGATTTTGGGTTCTGTTTCTGAAGTTGATTTACAATGGATTCCATTGTAAATCCGGTATCAATGATATCTTCTATAATAAGTATATCTCGTCCCTCAATAGATTCATTTAAGCCAATTAATTGTTTGGCTTTTCCTGTTGAATTTGTCCCATCATATGAACTTATTTTTAAAAAACTTAATTCGCAGGGAATTTCAATTTTTTTCAGTAAGTCAGAAGTGAACATAAAAGATCCATTCAGAATACTCACAAATAAAGGAGTCGAATCAACATACTTTATATTGATTTCTTCAGCAATTTGACTTATTTCAGCTAGGATTGCTTGTTCCGACAGATAGAGTCCGAAGGTTTTATTTTCAATTGTGACTTGTTTCATAGAAGGCTACCAAAATATACAATTTCTTCATGCCAGATGGTATCTTTGCTGAATGGAATCAAAGCAAATAAATCAGCGAATTTTAGGCGTTTTAGGCGGAGGGCAACTTGGAAGGATGCTTATCCAAGAAACAATTTCTTTCAATCAAGAAGTATATGTGTTAGATCCTGATCCTAATGCCCCTTGTAGTTTATTGGCAAATAAATTTGTTCAAGGTGACTTTAAAGATTATGAAACTGTTTTGAATTTTGGTAGACAGGTTGATGTTCTTACAATTGAGATCGAGCAAGTGAATGTGGATGCTTTATTTCGATTAGAAAAGGACGGAGTGTCGGTTTTCCCTCAGCCAGATATTATCAAAATGATCCAAGATAAAGGTCTTCAGAAACAATTCTTTCTGGAAAACAATATCCCTACTTCGTCCTTTAAATTAATCAATCAGGAAAGCGATTTGTTAAATACTGAATCAAGTTGGTTTCCATGCTTCTATAAAAGTCGAAAGGATGGTTATGATGGAAAGGGTGTTCAATTAATTCATTCAAAGCAGGAGTTAGATAAGTTTCCAATCGGAACTTATTTATTAGAAAAGGCGATTGACATTGATATGGAGTTCGCATTAATAATTGCTGCTAATGGGAAAGGAGATTATTCTAGTTTCCCTCTTGTAGATATGATTTTCGATCCTAAATTGAATTTAGTCTCATTGGTTTCTTCACCTTCCAATTTACCGGAAAATACTCAAATGAAGGCTGTTCAAATAGCAGAAAATATTGTTCGAAAAACGAAGATTCAAGGTTTATTAGCAATCGAATTCTTTTTAACGAAAACAGGAGATGTATTAGTAAATGAAATGGCACCTCGTCCACATAATTCAGGGCATCATACCATTGAAGGAAATTATACTAGTCAGTTCGAGCAACATTATCGCTCAGTAATGGGGCTTCCTCTTGGGAACTCCAATATAATTAAACCTTCTGCAATGATTAATTTAATTGGGGCAGATGGTTATACTGGAACAATGAAAGTTCATGGATTAGAAGAAGTGATGTCATTTCCGAATGTATATCTTCATTTATATGGGAAAAAAATCACAAAACCGGGTAGAAAAATGGGGCATGTAACTATTCTTGCAGACACTAATCAGGAAGCCCATAAAATTGCTCATATTGTGAAAGAAAAACTTCAAATAATTTCTTGAAGAATCATGACTGAAAAAAAGGCACTTGTAGGAATAATAATGGGGAGTCAAAGTGATTTGGCTATTCTTCAATTAGCTGCTAATGAATTGGAGCATTTTGGAATACCATTCGAGTTAACTATCGTTTCTGCGCATAGAACGCCAGAACGTATGTTTGAATATGCCCAAACTGCTCGTGAAAGAGGCCTTCAAGTTATTATTGCTGGAGCGGGTGGTGCTGCCCATTTACCCGGTATGGTAGCATCTTTAACTACTTTACCTGTTATTGGAGTACCTGTTAAATCCTCAAACTCTATTGATGGCTGGGATTCGGTATTATCTATTCTGCAAATGCCTTCTGGAGTTCCTGTTGCAACTGTAGCTTTGAATGGCGCATCCAATGCAGGAATTCTTGCAGCTCAAATTATTTCTTTGACTGATAGTCGAGTTACAGAAAAGCTTACGGCATTTAAAGACCTCTTGAAAGCCAAAGTTATGGATTCATTATCAGCAGTGTCGGATTTGTCGTATAAGTACATTCAAAAAACAGAAGAATAGTTGTTTATTAACAGCTGATTCTACTTAGTCAATTAAGTACGTATTTTGGAGCAAATGAAATTACCTCTTTTCTCTCTTCTTTTCTGTTCTATCTCGATAGCTTTATATGGGGGGAATGATAATTTGCCAATAGGGGCAAGATCATCTGCATTGGCTAATACATCCCTTACCTTGGTAGATGTATGGTCGGCTCATCATAATCAAGCAGGATTAGGTTTTATTTCTAAAGCAAGTGCTGGTGCGAGCTACGAGAATAGATTTCAATTAGCTGAAACAGGTTTAAGTAGTGCTGTAATTGCTTTACCACTTAAAAATAATAAAGGAACATTTGGTTTAAGTGTTCGGAAATTTGGGTATTCCCAATACAATGAAAGTAAAATAGGATTAGGGTTTGGTAGATCATTTGGAGACCACTTAAGTATTGGTATGCAGCTTAATTATCAGGCAATTCAAATTGGTGATATATATGGTAATAAATCAGTATTTACTGTTGAAGTTGGTGCTATGTATAAGTTAAGCCCAGAACTAACAATTGCTGCACATATTTACAATCCAAGTAGATCAAAAATCACAGAATTTGATCAAGATAGGATGCCTGCAATTATGCGTTTAGGCATGCGTTATCAATTTTCTAAACGCGTTTTTTTAGCTGTTGAAACAGAAAAAGACACATATAACAAAGCTGTTTTAAGGTGTGGTATGGAGTATTTTGTGGGAGATATTCTATTCTTAAGAGCAGGTGTTGCAAGTCAGCCATTAAGTAATTCTTTTGGTTTTGGATTGAAGTTGAATAAATTTCAAGTTGACATGGCTGGGAATTTCCATCCAGTTTTGGGGATTTCCCCTCAACTCTCTCTAACTTATCAATTTAGAGATTAATGTCATTTCGATACCCTATACTTCTTGTATTGGTTGCATTCTTCTTAAATGTGACTAAGAGTCAAGCACAAGTAAGTCCTAAAAATGACAACTTTCTTGAACGGAAAATTGAGAATCTAGCAGAGAATACATCCGAAGATGTTGATTATACTAACATTTTCGAAAATTTAACATTCCTTCAGGAACATCCATTGGATATTAATTCTGCTAGTCAGGAACAATTAGAACAGTTATTAATCTTAAATGATTTTCAAATATCTAATTTGATTAAACATAGGGATTTGTATGGTAAACTATTGTCGATTTTTGAGTTACAAGCGGTTGAAGGATTTGATTTAGCTATCATTTATCAGCTTTTACCCTATATTAAAGTTGATCGAGAATTAAATCGACTTAATATTTCATTAAAAGACATGGTTAAATATTCCACTCAGGAATTATTTATGCGTGTTTCTCAAACAATAGAGCAGCAAAGAGGTTTTTCTCCCATATCACCTGAAGAGCTCACATCTAACCCTAATGCGCGTTATTTAGGTAGTCCACAGCGGCTTTTTACCCGATATAGATATAAATACGGCAGCTATTTTAGTGCAGGTTTTACTGCAGAGAAAGATGCTGGAGAAGAGTTTTTTCAAGGCTCTCAAAAGCAAGGTTTTGACTTCATGACTGGTCATATTGCTATTCAGAATATTGGGAAATTAAAGTCACTTAATATTGGAGATTATCAAGCTCAATTTGGTCAAGGATTAACATTTTGGTCGGGTTTTGCATTTGGAAAAACGGCTGATGCCATTAATGTTAAACGAAGTGCAATTGGATTAAAGCCATACACTTCAGTAAATGAGAATTTATTTTTGAGAGGGGCTGCAACTACTTGGCGTTTGGGTAAGATTGAAGCCACTGTTTTTGGATCCGACAAGAAAGTTAATACCAATGCAGCTGCTATTGATTCGATTAGTCAAGATTTGCAGGCATTTTCTAATTTCAATTTGAGCGGATTTCATCGAACTCCAAATGAGTTACTTGATAAAGGGAATATTCGTGAGCAAATAATTGGAACTCATTGGGCTTACCGTAAACGAACTTTACAAATTGGATTTACAGGAGTTCATTATAATTATAGTGCACCACTTTCTAGAACAGATCAGCCTTACAATATTTTTGAATTCAGAGGTAAAACATCTTCTAATATTGGTCTTGATTATAATTGGATTTACCGAAACTTTAACTTTTTCGGGGAATTTGCTCGAAGTGCTAATGGTGGATTGGCAACAACAAATGGGGTTATTGCCAGCATTGACCCACGTTTTTCCATAAGTTTATTGTATCGAAATTTTTCAAGGGATTATCAATCAATTTACGGTGCTACTATTAGTGAAGGCTCTCGAAATATAAATGAGAAAGGAATCTATGTTGGATTTGTGGCTAAACCAATGAAGTACGTTTCTATATCGGCTTATTTTGATCGTTGGACTTACCCTTGGTTAAAGTACTTAGTTGATGCACCTTCATCTGGAAATGATGGATTGGTTCAAATAAATTATACCCCTTCGAAAACGGTAGATATGTATTTTCGTTATCGAGATAGAACCCGTTCACGTAATATCAGTGGAGAGGACGATATAACGATAGATTACCCGATAGGTCAACATCAGCAAAATTTCAGATTTGATATTTCGTACAAAATTTCACCTTCATTTAAATTACGGAATAGGGTTGAGTATGTGCTTTTCAATCAACCCAATAATGAAACTGAAACTGGCTTTGTGATACTTCAGGATGTAGTTTACAAACCTATAAGTAAACCATTTACTTTTTCGGCGAGGTATGCACTATTTGATACCGACGGATTTAATTCCAGAATTTACGCCTACGAAAGTGATGTATTGTATTCGTTTTCAATCCCAGCCTATTTCTATAAAGGTTCTCGAACATATTTAACGCTCCAATACGATGTTACACGTAAGATTGATATTTGGTTCCGTTACGCGCAGTTTTATTATTCAAATAAAGATTATACAGGCTCTGGATTAACCCAAGTACAAGGACCTAAACGATCTGATTTTAGAATTCAAATTCGTTTTAAATTTTAATGGCTTTTATTCTGATTGAGTGACGAATTCAAGTAATTCTTGAACATACTCCGGAGAGAAGTCAAATTTAATATTAGCAGTTTCGTATAATTCTGGGAGTGATTTCAAATACCCTAAGCTTAGTGCCTTTTCATAAGCAGCAAGGGCATACGATGGATTTATTTTATAATTACGCCAAACGCCAATAGCACCTAACTGTGCAATTCCATATTCGATATAATAAAAAGGTACTTCGAAAATATGCAATTGTCTGTGCCAAGCAGATTCTTCAAACTCGGGATAAAGAGATCGGTCTATTATTTTACCTGAAAACCTTCTGTAAACAGCTAGCCAAGCTTCTTTCCTTTCTTGTCTGGTGTGCCCTGGATTTTCATAAATCCAATGTTGAAATGCATCAATTGTGGCAATCCAAGGAAGGATGGTAATTATCTTTTCTGTTTGATATTTTCTTGCTCTAGTTAAATCATCTTTTTCTGGAAAGAAAATATCCCAATGTTCCATTGAAATTAATTCCATCGCCATAGAAGCAACTTCAGCAATTTCAGATGGTGTGTTTTTAAAACCAGTTAGTTCAAGATCTTTACTTAGCCAAGAATGTAGCGCATGTCCACCTTCATGCATCATCGTAATCATATCTCTTGCAGAGCCTGCTGAATTCATGAAGATGAATGGTAAGGCTGAAATATATAAGGGGTAATTATATCCACCTGGAGCTTTCCCAAGTCTCGATTCGAGATCTAAGTGCCCCTTTTCTTTCATTAACTTGATAACATCACCATACTCAGGTTTTATAGCACTAAAACATTGAATAGTTTTCTCAATCAATTCATTGCTATTTGAATAGGGTTTTAGTGGAGTTTTCTTCTCAAGATCAACCTCCATATCCCACGGACGAAGTTTATCCACAGCCAGTTTTACCCTTCTATCTTCCTCCCATTTCTCAATAAGTGGAACTATATACTTTTCTACCGATTGATGAAAATTGAAGCACTGTTCAGCTGTGTAATCAAAGCGTCCCATGGCATCAAACATA